>JAZNEZ010000229.1:0-8490 GCA_045588875.1 Candidatus Scatosoma sp.
AAAGCAAGACGATCTGACGATCGAGGCGATACGGAATATCAATTTAATGGACGCGACGGTGTCTATTTTGTCTTTGCAAACGGCGTTGTTGCACGCTTTTCAAGACGGCTCGGTGAACGTTTCGCTGTTCAATACGCTGACGGGCTCGGCGGTGAGCCTGTTCACGCTTGCGCTCGGCGTGTATATGATCGTTCGGGCGAATAAAAAAATAAAGGAAATACGAAAGGAGAATAACGATGGAGAACAAGGAATTTAACTACACCTACGTCGCGCCAACGGACGAGGAACGCAAGGAGATTGACAGAATACGCAAGCAATATCTGCCGCAGGAGCAAGCGGAAAGTAAGATAGAGCGACTGCGCCGTTTGGATTCACGCGTGCGGATTTCTCCGACGGTGGTTTCTTTGGCGCTGGGTGTGGTCGGGTGCTTGGCGTTTGGCTTGGGCTTGACTATGATCTTGGAATGGACAATGATCGTTTGGGGCGTGGTGGTTGCGCTTGTCGGCAGTTTGCCGATGGGGCTCGCTTATCCCGTGTATGCCTTGCTTTTGGAGCGGAACAAGAAAAAGTACGGAGAGGAGATCTTGCGGCTTTCCAAAGAACTGCTCAACGAAAAAGAGGAAAATTAACCGTTATGAAAAACGTCGAAAAAAATTCGGCGTTTTTTCTTTTTTACAAAACTTTAACGAAATATTAGCGATTTGAGAACATTCTTTTTATATAATGATCGGGTAATACGAAAGGAGGCGTAAAAAATGAACGCTATTGAAATCAGAAATTTGTCGAAAAGCTTTCGCGGTTTATATGCGGTGGATAAGCTGAATATGACCGTGCCCGTCGGTGCGATCTACGGCTTTATCGGCGAAAACGGCAGTGGAAAATCTACCACGGAAAAGCTTATTTGCGGACATCTCGTTCCCGACGAGGGAGAGATTAAGCTGTTCGGCAGGGATTATACGGACGCAGGCGTAAGAGTGCGCGTGGGCGCGTTGATTGAAAACGCAGGCTGTTTTCCAAGTTCGAGCGTGTGGGACAATCTAATGATGCAAGCCATCAATTTAGGGCTTGAAAACCGCGAGGAGGAGATAGAGCGCGTGCTCAAAATCGTAAGAATGGAGGACTCCGCGTATATCAAATTCAAGAGTTGCTCGCTAGGTATGAAACAGCGTATCGGGATTGCCATGGCGCTCCTCGGCGATCCCGCCCTGCTTATTCTCGACGAGCCCATCAACGGACTTGATACGGACGGTATGCGGATTATGCGCGAGATCTTGATCGACATCACGCAAAAATACGGCTGTACCGTGCTGATATCCTCGCATATTTTAGGGGAGCTAGAAAAGATCGCCACGCACTATGGGATTATCCGCGGTGGCAGAATGATCAAAGAGATGACCGCCGAGGAGTTGGAGGCGAGCTGTCCTACCTACGTGGCGTTGCAAACGGGGGATATGGACAAAACCAAAGCATTACTGCGCAGGGAATATTTCAGAGTGGAAGAGGACGAAAGCGGATATCTCCGTGTGTACGACGCGCAAAGCCCCGAAGAGATCGTAACGTATTTATATAAAAACGGTATTTTGGTGCGTGAGATCAAAACGGCGAAGATAGGGCTGGAAGAATACTATATCAACCTTATGAACGGAAAGGAGGGCAAATAATATGCAAATGCAATTTGAGCGCAACGGCTTTGAAAAACGCTTGAAAAGTATGTTGAAAGTCGATTTCAGAAGAATGTTCACGATGCCGCTCGTCTATATTATGGTCGGCGTTTGTTTCGTAATTCCCATTTTAATACTCGTGATGACTACGATGATGGACGGTACGGTTTCCGTCAATCCACAAACGGGCGTGGAAACGGTGATCGAGGGCTTTGATAACGTTTGGCAAACGATCGGCTCGGTGAGCGGCGCACCGATGTCTATGGATCTGACGGGTATGTGCAATATCAATATGCTCTACTTTTTTATCGCCGTACTCGTCGGGATCTTCGTTGCCGAGGATTTCAGGAGCGGTTATTCGAAAAACCTGTTCACCGTTCGTGCCAAGAAAACGGATTACGTGATCTCCAAAACGCTCGTGGGTTTTGTCGGTGGCGCGCTTATGCTCCTTGCCTTTTTTATCGGCGCAATGCTCGGCGGTGCGATTGCAGGAGTATCGTTCGAGCTGGGTGAGGTCAGCGTGGCGCAAATCGCTGCATGTATGCTTTCCAAGCTCTGCCTCGTGGCGGTGTTCGTGCCCATCTATCTTGCCGTAAGCGTTGCGGCAAAGCAAAAAGCTTGGCTTTCGATCGTGGGCTCGCTGGGCGTGGGTATGCTGTTGTTTACGATGATACCTATGATCACGCCCCTTGATTCGGGAATTATGAACGTTGTGTTGTGTTTGGCAGGCGGAGCGGTGTTCAGCGTAGGGCTCGGCGCGGTCAGCGACCTGATTTTAAGAAAAACGAGTTTAGTTTAACCAAACTTTAACGAAATATTAGCGTTTTGAAAACTTCGGCGGCGTATAATAGAAGTACAAAAAAACGGAGGAACAAAAAAATGAATAACTATGAAAAGGTAAAAGTGCAACACATTCGCGAGCAGTACGAGGAGCGTCAAACGACGAAATTCGACGAGCTTCGCGAGCTGGACAGAAAGGTGAAACGTCCTGCGGAAATTTTCGCGTACACGTTCGGCTCGATCGGCGCGCTCGTGCTCGGCACGGGTATGTGCTTAGCAATGAAAGTGATCGGGGATATGATGGCGTTTGGTATCGTCGTCGGCTTGATCGGGATCGGTATGGTTTCCGTTACTTACTCGCTGTATAAGGCGATTTTAAGATCGAGAAAGAAAAAGTATTCCACGCAGATTTTCGAACTTTCGGATAGTCTGTTGAATAAATAATAAAAGGGAGGATAAAATAGTGGCAAATTTCTTCAAAAAAGCGTTTCAGGATATGAAAGAGAGCGCAAAGGCACAGCACGAGGTGGATAAAGCCAACTTCGAGGCGGTGAAAGCGGAATCCAAGGCGAATTGGGAAGAGGCGAAAATGTCCCCTGCGGCGCGTCAGGCAAAAATGCAGAAAGAGCGCGAAGAACAGATCGCCGAGGCGAAAGCCAGAACGGCGGCGGCGCAGGAACGTATCGACGCGGCAAAAAATTCGAAATAACGAAAGGAAAAATTAAGCGAGTGGAAAACAAATCCTCGCTTAATTTTTTTTGTGATTTTTTTCTTCAAACGCTTGACAGGGCGTTTATTTTATGATATATTTAATACAGATAATACAGTAAAGGAGGTACGCGATGGACGGGAAGAGGAACGTATTTGAAAATATCGTTGCGGAACTGAAAAGCCTGATGCGCGTGGGGGCGCTGAAAAACGGGGATAAATTACCGTCGGTGCGCGCGTACGCGGTGGATAGGAAGGTCAATCCCAACACGGTGGCCAAAGCGTACGCGATTTTGGAAGAGGAGGGATTTATCCGTGTACAGCCCAAAAAAGGGGCGTACGTTACCTGCGAGAGTGGCGAGGCGGATAGCGAGCTTGCCGAGGTGAAAGCGCAGATCGCGCTTTGGAAGGTAGCAGGGATTGAAGAAGAAAAGATCGTGAACGCCGTGCGAGAAATTTATCAAAGCGAGGAGGTAAAAACGTATGATTAAGATTAAAAATCTAACGAAAGGCTACGAGGATAAAAAGGACGTTTTGCAAAACGTAAATCTCGAAGTTCCCGATTCCTGCGTGTTCGGGCTGGTCGGAATCAACGGCGCGGGGAAGTCCACGTTGCTCCGTTTGATTGCAGGCGTTATGCGTGCAGAGCAGGGGCAGGTATTCGTTGACGGTGAAAAGGTATACGAAAACGAGCGCAAAAAACAGGAAATTTTCTTTCTCCCCGACGATCCTTTTTACGCGTCGGGCGTAACCGCGCGCACGCTTGCGGATATGTACCGTTCGGTGTACGATTTCAACGAGGAAACGTTTTACGAGTATCTTGGCAAATTCAAGCTCAACGAAAAACTGCCGATACGCAATTTTTCCAAGGGTATGAAACGGCAGGTGTTCGTGGCGTTGGCGCTCGCGATCGCGCCCAAATATCTGCTCCTTGACGAGGCGTTCGACGGGCTCGATCCCCTCGCGCGACTCGTGTTCAAACGAGGGCTTGTCAAGCTCGTGGAAGAAAAGGGCGCGACGGTGATCATATCCAGCCATTCTCTGCGCGAGCTGGAAGATATATGCGATAGCTACGGTATTCTTGATCACGGCTCGATTACCTGTTCGGGGGAGCTGGAAAAGGATCTGACCAAATTACATAAATTCCAAGCGGCGTTCGAGGGCGAAATCACGAAAGAGGCGTTTGGGTTTGAATGTCTGTCCTTTCACCAAACGGGGCGTGTGGTACGGCTGATCGCCCGTGGGGACGCGGAATTTCTGCTTGAAAAAATCCACGCGTTGAAACCGTTGTTCGTCGAAGAGATCGAAGTCGATTTTGAAGAACTCTTTATCGGCGAAGTAGAGGCAAGGGGGTACTTACAATGAAAAAAGCTTGGAAATTTTTCTGTTTTGAATTGAAAAAGAATTTATGGGCGTTCGTCGTGCTCACGGCGGTTTGCACGATTCCCTATATCGCCCAGCTTTCCACTATGACGATGAGTTATACTTACGAGGACTGGGAAACAAAAGAGGAAATAGTACGGATCACGAGCTCGCAAATCGGAACGGTGTTCGTAATGCTCGGCGTGCTGTGTTATATTATACCCATTTTGGTCTACTCGTTCAAAATGAGCAAGCGCGGTGTGGACGGTTACTATTCGTTGCCGATCAAAAAGGAAAAGCTGTATCTTGCCAAAACGCTTTTGGGGCTTTTGCTCGTGCTCGTGCCGTACACGGTGGCGTTCTGGGGCGGATTTTTCACCTTGCTTTGCCGTGAGGGTAATCCTTATGCTATGGGCTGGTACGTGCCTGCGTATTTCGGCGGTTTGCTCTTTGGAATTTGCCTGTTTGGCATTAACGCGTTCCTGTTCACCCGTGCGAATAAGGCAGGGGACGGCGTGGTGTTTATGATTGCGTATATTCCGTTTTTTTGGATGTTGTACGCTTATTTTATACAAGTATTCGATCTGCCTTATTCGTATGGAAATTACGAGATGGATTTGTTCACGTTCGGTGGCTTGATCGATTTTGGAAATACGATAAGTTATCGGATAATGCAATACGCAAATCGTAATTTTTCGCCGTTGACGTTCGTCGTAATGCCGCTGCTGGGTGCGATCGGGTATTTCCTGCTCTTTTTCAATCTCCGATACGAAAAATCGGAAAACGCCGAGCAGGTGAGTGAAAGCTGGTTTGGGTATAAAATGCTTATTCCCGTATACACCGCGTTTTTGGTGGCGCTTAATTCGTTCGATATACTCACCTTTTGTATGTTTGCCGTGGCGTCGGTTGTGGCGACGATCGTGTATCGGGGCAAATTCAAGTTCGACCTCAAATGGTGGGGTATGATCGGCGGCGCGCTCGTGCTGGGGCTTGTTTTGGGCTTGCTCTTGCCCAATGGTGGAATCGTTTGGTAAACAATGAGAAATATCCGCGAAAATTCTTGCAAAATTTTCGCGGATATGTTATACTGTTTTTATGAAAAACTTCGACAAATTTTTCGGGAAGAGATTGTGCGTTGCAATCAGCGGCGGCGTGGATTCCACGGCGCTTTTGCACTATCTGAAAAATCACGAAGAAAAGTGGGGTTTTACCCTTTCCGCCGTGCATTGTGAGCACGGGATTAGGGGGGAAGAAAGCTTACAAGACGCGGCGTTCGTGCACGAACTTTGTAAAAAATGGGGCGTGCCCCTTTTCGAATTTTCCGAGGATTGCCCTAAAAAAGCGGAACGGGAAAAGATCAGCTTGGAAACGGCGGCGCGCAATTTCCGCTACGCAAGCTTTTTATCGCTTGTGGAGAGCGGAAAGGTCGATTTTATCGCCACCGCGCACCACCTTTTAGACGAGGCGGAAACGGTGCTTTTCCGCTTGGCGCGTGGAACTTCCCTTTCTGGCGTGAAAGGAATGGAGGGAACAAGCGAACCGTTCGTTCGACCATTTCTCACTTGGACGAAAGCGGAGATTTTAGAATACGCCAAGGAAAACGGTTTATCCTATCGCGAGGATTCCACGAATTTCGAACTCGACGCAACGCGCAATAAACTGCGCTTGAACGTGTTTCCGGCTTTGGAAGAGGCAGTGCACGGCGCGAGCGTGAATTTGGCAAGATTTGCCACGCTTGCCGTCGAGGACGACGAACTTTTATATGAGCAAAGTCGCGCGCTTTTGACGGTTGAAAAAAACACGGTCGAAGTGGCGGTTTGCGATAAAAAACCGTTATTCCGTCGGGCGTGTTTGACCGCTATGAAAACGCTGGGCGTGGAAAAAGACTACACGTCCGCGCATTTGGAAAGCTTGGTTGGCTTGCAACGTTGTGAAAAGGGCGCGAGAATAGACCTGCCAAGCGGCGTCGTTGCTAAAAAGACGGAAAATGGAATTTTGTTTTTTTTAAGGCAAGACGCGGAAGTGTTGCCACCTGCGCCAAGCGACCAAAAGCCGTTTGACGAAAAGGGCTTTGACGGGGGCAGGTATGCGGTGAGTGTAACGAAAATCCCGATTAAGGGCGAAAAGTGCTTGCGTTTGGACGGCGATAAATTGCCGAAAAACGCCGTGTTCCGTTTCCGAAAAGAGGGGGACGAGATACAAAGCTTTGGTGGCAAAAAGAGCTTGAAAAAGTTTTTCAACGAAAAAAAAGTACCCGTGAAAGAAAGGGCGTTTTTGCCACTGATTGCAAGTGAAACGGGAACGGAAGTATACGTCGTTTGTGGCGTGGATATTTCCCAAACCGTGAAAGTAACGGAAGATACGCAATGCGTGCTTTATATATCCATACGAAAGAAATAAAGGAGAATTTACAAAAGATGGTAGAAGTACATCCCAACGTGGAATACGTAATGTTGACGGGACAGCAGATCACGAGGCGAATTAAAGCGGTGGCAAAACAGCTCGATAGGCTGTACGAGGGCAGAAAGCCGGTAGTCGTTTGTATACTCAAAGGTAGCGTGGTATTCTTTTCCGATCTAATTCGGAATATGAAAACGCCGCTCACGATCGATTTTATGTCGGTGTCCTCGTATGGCAACGGCACGAAATCGACGGGGGAATTGACGATTAAAAAGGATCTCGCAACGGACATCAAGGGGCGCGACGTTTTGATCGTGGAGGATATTATCGATTCGGGGAATACCTTGTATAACCTCAAAAAATTGCTGAACGCTCGCGCGCCTGCTAGCGTGAATATCGTTACGCTTTTGGATAAGCCCGAACGTAGAGAAGTGCCGATGCAACCGGAATACACCTGCTTTGTGATCGAGGACGAATTCGTGGTGGGCTACGGCTTGGACTATGCGGAGGAATACCGCAATCTGCCGTACGTGGGCGTGCTTAAACGCTCGGTATACGAAAACGCATAAATCAAACGGGATCGGTCAAGTACCGACCCCGTTTTTACGTGCGCGGATATAAACGCCGCCGCGCCGCATTGTAACGCCGTGCGCTTTCGCCATTTTCGAAACGCTCACCACCTGATATCCCTCGGCTTTGAGGTCGGGCAACAGGCGTTTGAGCGCGTCCACCGTGTTTTCCTTTCCGTCGTGCATAAGGACGATTGCGCCCGAGGATTTTTGCGACCATACCGTTTGGTAGATTTCCTCTTGCGTTACGCCCGTCCAGTCTAACGTGTCGATCGTCCAATCGAGAATAGGCGTTTGTACCGTGGCGCGGACGAGCTCGTTAATTCGCCCGTAGGGTGCGCGAAATAAATGTCGAGCCTTTCCGTCTGCTTGCGCCAAAAGCGCGTCCGTCTTGTCGATTTCCGCTTGCAGGGTGGGTTCGTCGAGCGTAGTCAGATCGAAATGGGCAAAGCTGTGATTGCCAAGCTCGAAACCGAGTGCGCACGCTGCGTGCAGAGTGGAAACGGACGAGGAATCGAATAGATGTCCGTTGCAAAAGACGGTGGCAGAGGCAGGGCAATCGGGATTGCTTTCGTTGAACGCCGCGAACACGGCGAGAATGTTTTCGAGCGTGCGCGCAGGCGCGTCGTCAAAGGTAAAGGAAATGAGCTTGCGTTCTCTATCAACGTCGGAAATGTCTACCTCCGAAAGATCCCAGATATCGGGATCAACGGGGGGTGAAATGGGCGGCTTAGGTAAAGGAACGGGCTCTTGAAAGTCCTCCTCGATCGTTTGAGGCGGTTTAGAGGAAGAGGTGGGCGGTGCGCTGTTGCAAGCGGTGCATATCAGCGATAGGCATAAAACAGGTAAGATACAGCGTTTTTTCATAAAAACAGTATTTGTATCGCGTGTGGTTTTATACTTTATTCGCTTCTTAACAAAAATCGTAAAAACGGGAAAGATAGGTTGACAAGGGTCGGATTGTATGTTATAATAAATAAGTAACCGTGGGGGAAATCGGTAAAGGAAAC
>JAZNEZ010000230.1:0-2295 GCA_045588875.1 Candidatus Scatosoma sp.
TTCTGCGCAAATTCAAACCGCACACGATACAATCCGCCTCCACCATTTCACCGCGCGCGTCGATCGGGAATACGAACGGCAGGGTGAGCGAACACGATTTATACCCCCCGTCCGCGCCCGTGAGCAGGACTTCCGCCGTCAACGCGCCCTCTGCCTCAAAGCCCGTTTCGCTCTTTCTACAAACGATCTCCGCTTTGGGCAACACCGCCGCCGCAAGTGAATATTCCCCCTCCACGGCAGGGGAAAGCGCGGCAACGCCACTCACCCGTTCGGTGCATTTGAGCTGGCTCGTCAAATACCGGCCCTCGTCCTTTGCCCTCGTCAGCTGTAATTCCGCCTGCGTGGAAAACGCGTCGGAAACGGTCGTAATCTCGTCGCGCGAATGTAAAAAACAATCGGCAGAAAGGGTATAGGAAAACACAATCTTGCTCCTGCCTTTCTCTTCGTCTACGCCTGCGGTCAGCTCTGCCGAGCGCACGCGTACGCGCGCTGACGAGGTAACCTGCCCGAACGCCTCCTCGCAAGGAATTTGCAAACGAATGGGAATAATACGCTCGTACGAACACACGGCGTTGTCCGCTTTGAGTACGCACACGTTCAAACTCAATTCCCCCTCGATATCGATCTGCCCCGCACCCACGCCCACATGCGTTACGACTGCGTTTTCGCTATGCATTAAAATATCGCCCACGTAGTCCGTTTCAAATTCGTCCTCTGCCTCTGCCTCGCCCGAAACACAGGTGGTTTTATAAACGGAAATCGTTTCTTTTTTGCTTACGATTCCCTCGCCGCCGATAAGATATTCCATTTGTCTGCCGCCGTACACCCAAGTATCCGCGCCGATAATAACGGAAATATACAAGCCCGAGCCCTCGCGACGGTAGGAAATATTCTCCGCGTTGAACGCGGTTTTGGCAAAGCAAGCAGGGGTAACCGCGCCACCCTCCGCTTTATGATAGAACTCCGCGCCCCGTTCCGCGCGACAGATCTTGCGGTCGCCGTCCTCGTACACGACGCAAAGCGTGAGCTTACCGCCGTAGCGTACTTCTCCGTCCGCGCACGTACATTCGGTGGGCACGGCGTTTGCCTGTATAGCCAAAATACTGCCGATTTCACTCCCTGCAAGGCGACATTCCACGATCGATTGACTTTGCAAACGGACGACTTCGCCCGTATAGCGATAGGTTTCATACTGCGGTTTTATTGACATTTTTTTTGCACTCCCTTTTGCGATTTTATCGTCTATCTATCTTATGCAAGGAGGGTGCAATATAGAACGCGTAGAAAAGTAAATTTTTTGGCAAATTTCGGAAAAATAGGGATAAATTCTTTGATTTTGGGCATACTTATCCTATGATTAAGCCGACAAAAAAAATTTCAGACGTTAAACAAATGGTAAAAAGTTGTTCTGCGCAACACGTGGCGGTGCGCGTGAATTTAGGCAGAAATAAAAGCGTGATCTATTCGGGCATACTTTCGGGCATTTACCCCGCCCTTTTCACCGTGAAACCGGACGACGAGGATTTCCTCGGAAAAACGGCGTATTCCTATTCCGACGTTTTATGCGGAAACGTGAAAATCAAACGCCTGTAAATAAAAAATATCTGCCTCTGTGGAGGCAGGTATTTTTATGCGTTTTATTTAGTCCATTTTTTCGAGAAGTCTTAAATCGATACCCTTTTCGCCGATCTTGATGATCTCTACTTTCACTTTGTCGCCGATATTGAGTACATCCTCTACTTGGTTGACTCTCTGTTCGGAGAGCTTGGAAATGTGAATCATACCGTCTTTCCCAGGGGCAAATTCTACGAACGCGCCCACTTTCGAAAGGATACGAACGACTACGCCCACGAACATATCGCCCACTTCGGGATCGTGCGCAATCGATTCCACGATCGCTTTCGCACGGTTTGCGTTCGCGATATCGCCGTAGCAAGCGATACAAACCGTACCGTCGTCCTCGATATCGATCTTCGTGCCCGTCTGCTCAATAATCTTGTTGATAACCTTACCCTGCTTACCAACCACGTCGCCGATCTTTTCGGGATTGATCTTGAACGTAACGATCTTGGGCGCGTACTCGGAAAGCTGTTCGCTAACGGTAGGAATACATTCGAGCATTTTACCCAAAATGTGCTTTCTCGCGTCCTGCGCCTGCGCTATCGCGTCGAGCATAATTTCTTCGGAAATACCTTTAATCTTGATATCCATTTGGATTGCCGTGATACCCTTGTCCGTACCCGCAACCTTGAAGTCCATATCGCCGAGGAAGTCTTCCAAGCCTTGGATATCCGT
>JAZNEZ010000231.1:0-2131 GCA_045588875.1 Candidatus Scatosoma sp.
CCGTTTTTTTAACCGATTTTTGACTTTGCAAGAGTATTTCAAGAGAAAAAAAGTAGCCACTCTTTTGGGAGAATGGCCACTTAAAAACAAATTTTTAATTAAAATAGTAAATTTTTACCGCTTTTTACGCTAAATCTTAGCCCCTAGGATTGCGGATGTTCGCTTGCGCTGCACTTAAACGCGCGATAGGCACGCGGTAAGGCGAGCAGGAAACGTAGGTCAAGCCGATTTCGTGGCAGAACTCGATGGACGAGGGATCGCCGCCGTGTTCGCCGCAGATACCGCAGTGCATTTCGGGACGGGCTTTCTTTCCGCCCTTAACCGCCATTTCCATAAGCTGACCGACACCCGTCGTATCCAATCTTGCGAACGGATCGGATTCGTAGATCTTGTTCGCGTAGTACGAGGGCAGGAATTTACCTGCGTCATCACGCGAGAAACCGAACGTCATTTGCGTTAAGTCGTTCGTACCGAAACAGAAGAATTCCGCCTCTTTCGCGATCTCTTCCGCCGTCAAGCACGCACGAGGGATTTCGATCATCGTACCCACTTCATATTTGAGATCGGATTTCGCCGCCGCAATCACCTCTTCCGCCGTTTTCACGACGATATCTTTGACGAACTTCAATTCTTTCGTTTCGCCCGTGAGAGGGATCATAATTTCGGGAACGAGTTTCCAATCGGGGTGCTTTTTCGTTACGTTGATCGCCGCTTTGATCACCGCTTTCGTCTGCATCACCGCGATCTCGGGATAGGTTACCGTCAAACGGCAGCCTCTGTGTCCCATCATCGGGTTAAATTCGTGCAGACTTGCGATAATGTCTTTGATCTGCGCAACCGTCTTATTTTGCGCCTTTGCCAGCGCCGCGATATCCTCTTCCGCCGTGGGCACGAACTCGTGCAGAGGGGGATCGAGGAAACGGATCGTTACGGGATAACCGCCGAGCGCCTCGAACAAGCCTTCGAAGTCAGCCTGTTGCATAGGCTCGATCTTCGCAAGCGCCGCCTCTCTTTCTTCTACCGTATCCGAACAGATCATTTCACGGAACGCACCGATTCTGTCGGGATCGAAGAACATATGCTCCGTACGGCAAAGACCGATACCCTGCGCGCCGAACGCCACTGCCTGTTTCGCGTCCGCAGGCGTATCTGCGTTCGTTCTAACGCCAAGCGCTTTATATTTGTCCGCAAGCTCCATAATACGTCCGAAATAACCGGAGTTGGGGTCTGCCGGAACGGTCTTGATCAAGCAATCGTAAATCGTACCCGTCGAACCGTTGAGCGACAACACGTCGCCCTCGCGGAAAATCTTGCCTGCAAGCTCAAACCACTTCTCTTCCTCGTGCATTTTGATATCGCCGCAACCGGATACGCAACACGTACCCATACCGCGCGCAACGACCGCCGCGTGCGAGGTCTGACCGCCGCGTACCGTTAAGATACCCTGTGCGTACTTCATACCCTCGATATCCTCGGGGGACGTTTCCAAACGTACGAGAATAACGTTTTCGCCTTTCTTGCCCTCTACGACCGCGTCCTCTGCCGTGAACACAATTTTACCTGCCGCCGCCCCAGGGGACGCCGCGATACCTTTACCAACGACGTTGTTCTTGTCTGCGTCTTTGAGCGCTTTCGCGTCGAATTGAGGGTGCAAAAGCATATCGAGCGACTTCGCGTCGATCTGCATAAGCGCCTCTTGTTCGGTGATCATACCCTCGTCGATTAAATCGCAAGCGATCTTGATCGCCGCCGCCGCCGTACGCTTACCGTTACGGGTTTGCAACATATACAATTTCTTATCTTGAATGGTGAATTCCATATCTTGCATATCGCGATAATGATTTTCAAGAATATCACAAACCTTCAAGAATTGTGCGTAAACTTCGGGGAATACTTCTTTCATCTTTTCGATGGGCATCGGAGTACGAACCCCTGCAACAACGTCTTCGCCTTGCGCGTTCGTCAAGAATTCGCCCATAAGTCCCTTTTCGCCCGTTGCAGGATCACGCGTGAACGCAACGCCCGTACCCGAGGTTTCGCCCATATTACCGAACGCCATCATTTGTACGTTAACCGCCGTACCCCAGCTATAAGGGATATCGTGGTCCATACGATAAATGTTCGCACGGGG
>JAZNEZ010000232.1:0-3484 GCA_045588875.1 Candidatus Scatosoma sp.
ATTTAGTTAACCTTTTCATTAGTCTATCCACCATTCAGGTCTTCCGTCGGTTGTCAACCAAAATCCGCCATTAACCTCGTCGTATACCCACAGTACTAATCCGCCGTCTCCAAAAATAATCTCTTCGCGCTCAATCACATATATAGGCATAAGCTCGGAATAGGTATTCCAAATATCATTTTGAAGATTCCCAAATTCATTATATGCCGCCATATTTAATTGCCAAATACCGATACCACAAACGTGAGGAGCTCCCAAAGACGAATTGTTTGCCTTTTCCCATAACAAATTCAAATTTCCACCTGTTATATCCCAAGTTCCATAATCAGAGAATTTGATAATATTGACTCCTGCGTCCGCAATTGCCGCCAAACGATCGCCATCGCTATTTGAAACAGGGGTAAGGTCCATAAAATAGATTATCGTCGTCAATAAACTTTCCCACGCACCGTTTGCTCCTAAAATTTGATCGTCAAGCAATATCCAACAGCCCTCCGAAACGCCGAAATGATTTAATGCCTCAAACATAAAACTTGCCGCTATATCGTCGATATTGTTTCCTCTATACGTTGTACCCGAATCGGCTTTTGCCGTGTTCGTTTTTATTCCGCCAAGCGTAAACATACCTACAAAAAACATTGCGATTGCTACTAAAATTGCCGTAAATTTATTTCTCATTCTTTCTTTCATATTTTTTACTCCTTTTTTTATTTTTTGAAAGATTACCGTTCAAAAATCATCACGCTATACACTGGTCTTTACCTCCATAGAACGCTTACAAAGATTGTAGCAAAAAACTAAAATCTTTTTTCTATGTTTCAATTTTACCATATTTTCCTTTCTTGTCAAGGGTTTGATTGAAAAAATAAATCGTATTTTATATTTTAATTTGAAAAATCGATTTTATTTGACAAAAATAGACAAACGGAAACGCAGCTTGTCAATGTTTGCATTATTCTTGGTTTATACACGAATGAAATTTTATGTATGAAATGAAAGAAAGGCGATTGCAATCGCCTTTCTTTCATTTTTTCAAGCCGTATTCCTTTGCGAGTTTTTCAAACAATGGCAACGCCCGTTCGATCCGCTCTGTTTCCACGCAATACGCCACGCGTACCCAGCCCTCCGCGCCGAAATCCGCGCCGTTCACGAGAAGTAGCTCGTATTTTTTCGCGCGCTCGCAAAACGCCGTAACGTCCCTCTCCGCCGCTTTCATAAATAAATAGAACGCGCCGTCGGGATAAATACAGGTAAAGCCGCATTTCGTCAGTCCGTTATACAAAAGATCGCGGTTTTTCTTATATACGCCAAGATCCGCCGTCATACCGTCGCACGCCGCCACCACCCGTTGAAAGAGCGCGGGTGCGCACACGTAGCCGAGCGATCTGCCTGCTCCGCAAACCGCCGCATATAATCGCTTTGCCTCCGTCGCTTTCGGATTCACCGCGATATACCCCACGCGCTCGCCTGCAAGCGACAACGATTTAGAATAGGAATAACAGATTACGGTATTTTCGTAATACGCCATAGGGCACGGCACTTTCGTTTCTTTATCGTATACGAGCTCACGATAAGGTTCGTCGGAAATTAGATATATCGGCGCGCCGTATTCCTTGGATTTTTGGGCGAGTAGGTCGGCGAGCTTTTGCATCGTCTTTTCGCCGTACACCACGCCCGAGGGATTGTTCGGAGAGTTGATGAGTACCCCTTTCGTTTTGGGCGTGATCGCCCGTTCGAGCACGTCGAAATCGGGTAGCATCGTCCTTTCGTCCGATTGCAGGACAACGAATTTCGCGCCTGCGTTTTCTACGAACACGCGGTATTCGGGGAAGAATGGCGCGAACGTGATAAACTCGTCCCCCTCGTTGGTCAAGGCTTTGAACGTGATCGTCAGCGACGCCGCCGCGCCGCAGGTCATATAAAGATCGTCGCCCGAAAGTGCCACCCCAAAGCGACGGGTGAAATTTCTCGCGATCGTATCGCGCACGTCCTTACCTCCCTGCGCAGAGGTGTAGCCGTGGAGGGCTACCGACGGAACGTCTTTGAGTAATTTTTCAATCGTTTCGTTCACCGCCGCAGGCGCAGGCACGGACGGGTTACCGATAGAGAAATCGAAAACGTTCTCCTTGCCGATCTCCGCCGCGCGCGTTTTGGCGTATTCGAAAATTTCGCGAATGGTCGAGCGTTTACTGCCCAACGCGTACATAGTTTCGTTAATCATACGTTTATTATAGCACTATTTTCCACGTTTGTAAACGGTTTCAAGCGATTATTTTTCAAAAAACGCCGTCTTACGTTAAAAGCGACTTGTTTCGCACAAGTCGCGTTTCGCTTAATTTTTGTAATATTTTCTTACTATATTATAAATATTATATTCCTTAACTCTGCCGAACGCATCCACTTCCGCCGTTTCAAAGCGTTTCTTAAACTGCGTTTTTTGTCCGCAACAATGACAAATACACTCGATTTCCACGTCCGCTTTTTGTTTACTCGCCGTCGTTACCACGTTGGAACATTCCCAAGCGACGTCGTTTTCGTAATCGTATTGCTCTTCGCAAGAAGGACAAAACGAACGACGGATACGCTTACGGTCGTGCATATTGAAGAATATTGCGCCCATAAAGATACCCCACCCGAAAATCAATAACATGTTTCCACTGAAAACCAAAGCCAATATAAACAAAACGAGGTCGATCCCCGCAAGAATAAGCGTTGCGCTTGTGTTTACTTTCAGTGCCTGCTTTAATGGTGTCATAAAAAATACCTCTCTTGTAAAAAATTTGTAATATTATTATATAGGATTTTTTCCTATATGTCAAGCATTTTATAGGAATTTTGTCTATAATTTTTACCAAAAGGAGGGATTTTTATGGACAATAAAGAAAACATCGGCAAAACGGTAGGTGAAAATTTGAAAAGTGCGCGTAAAGCGAAAGGCTTAACGCAAAAGCAGTTGGCGACGGAGCTGAACAAATATCAATCCGATTACAGTGAATACGAAACGGGTAAAATCCAACTCGATTATGAGAAAATCGTATATCTGTGTAAGCGGTTGGATATTACACCCAACGATTTATTTGAAATTTATTGAAAAAACGGCTTGTGTGAACAAGCCGTCTTTCGTTTTCGCTAATAAGATTTCTCCTTATTTGCTAAAATCAATTTGATTTTAGCATAGTAAACATGACAATTTCCGTTATATTTATAAAAGTTTTTAATTTTCTCTAACGCGCCATAATGCCATCGGGTGCGCGGAGATGCGTTCTACTACTTCTTTATCTTCAAATAAAAGTTCGGGGCGATAGTTCTTATTTGCAAATTCTTTAACAAATTCTTTTTCGTTATCGCTAAGTACAAGTAGGTCTTGCAAGTATTCTTTTATTGAAGCGATTACCGTATCTTTTTTGAAACGGTCGTTCTTGTTAAGCATAGGTTTGATTTGCCTATTGATATCTCTATCAGTAACACCTTCTAAAATATTAAG
>JAZNEZ010000233.1:0-7447 GCA_045588875.1 Candidatus Scatosoma sp.
ACGGGGAAATCGGCGTCGGGGGTAAAGCCCTCGCGCGGCATTTTTGCAACCTTGTTGTAATGATCGATACAAGCCCAACCGCATTCCTCGTTACAGCCCACGATCAGCTTGATTTTACGACGGGGGATAAAGCCCTCGTCTTTTAATGCTTTCAAGGCGTAAAGACAAACGATTGCAGGGGTTTTGTCGTCGAGCGTACCGCGCCCCCAAATTTTTCTGCCCTCCACGCCCGTGTCGGAAATATCGTCGTTGATCACGCCACCGAACGGGGGGTATTTCCAACCGTTGCCTGCCGGCACGACGTCGAGGTGTGCGAGCACGGCAAAATCTTCGCCACGACCGTAGACCACTTCCCCGATATAATTATCATAGTTATGCGTTTCAAAACCAAAGCTCTCCGCAAGGGAAAGGAAAAATTGCAGACAGTCGGCGGTTTCTTTGCCGAACGGATATTCGCCCTCCGCTACTTTCAAGGAAGAGTCGAATTTAAGAATATCCACCGTCGAACGCACGATATCGTCGAAATATTTTTGCATAGTATGCGCCATAGCTTTTCACCGTCCTTGTGATTTGAACGTATATATTATACAACATTTTATCGCCAAGGTAAAGAAAATCGAGGGTAAAGCGTAAAAAAATATATTTTTTTACAACCTCGCCTTTGACTTTTTATATAAAGTATGCTACAATAAAAGAAATAAAAACTTGGCGGGGCGGATTATGGACGGAAAAGAACATTCGGGGCACAGACAGCGTTTGATGGATAAAGTGCTGGCGGGTACGTGTTGTGAACATGAATTTTTGGAAATGTTCCTGTGCTTTTCCATTCCGCGCCGCAACACCAACGACTTGGCGCACCGTCTTTTATCGGCGTTCGGTTCTTTGCCGAACGTACTCGCTGCTACGCCCGAACAGCTTATGTGCGTGGAGGGCGTTGGCAAAAACACCGCCGCGCTCCTTTGCTGTATGGGCAAATTTTGTGAGGATTATTTCCAAAAATTCAAGGGGCAAAACGCCTTGCCGGAAACGTACGAACGGGAGGCTTTCGTCCGTTACGTCAACGAGCATTACGGCGTTATGAAAAACGAGGTGTTCGACGTGTACCTGCTCGACGGCAACGGCAGGATTTTTCTGCACAAGAGCTTTACTTCCAACCAAGGCGGTTCAGTATACGCCGACGGAGAGGCACTCACGGCGCTACTTGCCGCCGCCAAGCCCTCGGGGATCGTGCTCGTGCACAATCATCCGTTCGGCAAGCCTGAGCCTTCGGCGGCGGATGATAAGGCGACGAAAGCCTGCCTGTATATTTGCAGCGTACAGAACGTGTTGCTTTGTAACCATTTTATTTATTCGCCGCTCGGTATCTACGATTATTACAGTAGCGGTAAGTTGGCGCCGTTAACCAAAAACCATTCCATATCCCGTTTAACGAAAGAGTGAGATTATGCAAACGAACAAAAGCGCAAAACCGAATATGAAAAAGGGCGAAGAAAAGGGTTTTCGCGCCTCGTTTTTGCGCGTGTTCGGTAAATACGATTTGCGCAACGAACGGCAATTCGTTTTCTTTTGTAAATGGTTGATTTTTATCGTGATCGTGCTCGTCGTCGGATTCATTTTTACGCAACATTGTATGGAATTTGAGGCGCGTGGCGGTTGGACGGCGTTTTTCTGGTTGGTGGCGGTGAGCGGTACGCTCGTGCTTGCAGAGGGCTTGAAACTCTTTATCGTCAAGGGCAGAGCAAGAGTGGTGCTGTATATCCTCGACGCACTTTCCGCTTGCGGCTTTACGTTCGTCACAGACGGTACGGCGGCAATGCTCGTATATATGCTCGTACTCACGGAATTTTATATCGGAGCGGAGCGTACGCGCCCGTCGGCGATCTTGTTTTCGGTGTCTGTGCCCTTATACGTAGCGAGCTATCTACTTCAAAACTACGTGCTTTTTAAGTGGAACGCCGAGCTTTTTCCTCTGCTCACCCAGCTCATTAGCGCGGTGTTTGCTTTGCTCGTGCATTTTATTCTCGTGCAGGTGGGAGTAGCGTTTTATCGGCAGTTCGTGCGTTTGGATACGGCGCTCAAAGAGCTGGACGCGAGTAAAAAGGAGCTGGAAAAGGCGTACACGGTGGTGGCGGAGGTAACGGCGCTGGAAGAGCGACAACGGATCGCCAAAGACATACACGACACGGCAGGACATTCGATCACGACGGTGATTATGCAGACGGAATCGGCGAAGCTACTCATTAGCAGTAATCCCGAAGAGGCGAAAAACAAGATCGTTGCGGCGAATTTACAAGCCAAGCACGCGTTGGAAGAGTTGCGCGACAGCGTACACCTCTTGTCGGGCGTGCACGAAAATCAAACGCTGAAAACGGCGTTAGAAGGGATTATCCACGAATCGACGGACGGCACGGGG
The DNA here is from genome assembly GCA_045588875.1 of Candidatus Scatosoma sp. Lineage (GTDB taxonomy): Bacteria > Bacillota > Clostridia > Christensenellales > Borkfalkiaceae > Scatosoma. The sequence continues at coordinate 2,414 of JAZNEZ010000233.1, forward strand.
ATCACCATTCGTTCGGAAATAGAGGAGATATCGGTGTCGCCCACCAAATTCAGATTTCTTTGCAATTCCCTCAAAGAGGGGATATCCAACGGCTTGCGCCACGGCGGTGCAACGGCGTTTTGGTTTGAGCTCAAAGAAGAAGAGGGAAAAATACGCTTTTTCCTTTCGGATAACGGGAAAGGCGTGGAGCTGAATAAGCTGAAAATAGGTTTTGGACTTTCGGGGATGCACGATCGGGCAAAGTCGCTCGGCGGCGAGGTGGAATTTGTCTCGGCGGCGGATGACGGATTTGAATTGAAAATTACTCTGCCCGTCGATATGGAAAAGTGAAAGGAGAGAAAAAATGCCGAAAAACAAAATTCGCGTGTTGCTTGCGGACGATCAAAAAGCGCTTGCGGAAGAATTGAAAAACGTTTTGGAAAGCTGTGAAGAGATAGAAGTCGTGGGGATCGCCCTCGACGGGTTTGACGCGCTCGAACAAATGCAAACGCTTGCGCCCGACGTGGTGCTTATGGATATCCGTATGCCGAATATGAACGGCGTGGTGGCAACCCAACGCATAAAGTCGGAATTTCCAAACGTGAAAGTGGTCATTTTAACGACGTTCGACGACAGCGATTATATTTTGAACGCGATCAATAACGGTGCGAGCGGATATCTGCTCAAAGACGTTTCCTCGTCCGCGCTCATTGACGCGGTGAAAAACGCGTACGCAGGGGATACCATTCTGCCTGCGAAGATTGCGCGGCGAATTACCGACGCGGCGAGCCGTGTGGCGGCGGATCGCGAAATCAAGCTTACGCGCGCGTTTTCTCTTTCCGATCGTGAAGTGGAAATTGCGCTGATGATGTACGAGGGGTTTACTAACCGTCAGATCTCCGCGGCGCTCAAACTCTCCGAGGGTACGACGAGAAATTACGTTTCCTCTATCTATATCAAAACGAACAGCGAAAACCGCGCGGAGGCGGTGCAGGCGATCAAGGCGGTGCTGTGATGTATACGACGGTCATTTTCGATTTGGACGGCACGTTACTCGACACGCTCGACGATCTCACGGACGCCGTCAATCACGCGCTTGCCTGCTTTTCCTTACCTACGCGAACGAGAGAGGAAGTGCGCTCGTTCGTAGGGAACGGTATCGTCAATTTAATGAAACGAGCGTCGGAGGGAAAATGTCCCGATTTTGAAAGTATGATGTCGGCGTTTCGTGGCTTCTACGGCGCGCATTGTAAGGATAAAACCAAGCCGTATGCAGGGATTTTGGAGCTGTTGCAAACGCTTAAAAGTCGCGGCGTGAAAACGGCGGTGGTGTCGAATAAAGCGGATTTTGCCGTGAAAACGTTGGCAAAGGAGTATTTTCCCGACCTACTTAGCGAGGCGGTGGGGGAAAACGAGGCGGAGGGCGTGCGTAGAAAGCCTGCGCCCGATTCCCTGCTTTCGGTTATGGAAAAGTTGAACGCAAGCAAAGAAAGCACCGTGTACGTGGGGGATTCGGAAGTGGATATTCAAACGGCGAAAAACGCGGAAGTTGATTGTATTTCCGTCGTTTGGGGGTTTAAGGAAAGAGAATTTTTGAAAGAAAACGGCGGAAAAATTTTCGTGGAAACGCCGTCGGATATTTTGCAATTTTGCGGAGGGAAATAAATGCAGAACGTGGAAAGCTTGATCGGCAATACGCCACTCGTGGAACTCAAAAAAATACAAGAAAAGTACGCTTTGAACGGGAAGATTTTTGCCAAGGTAGAATTTTATAATCCGGCAGGCTCGATCAAGGATCGTGTGGCGAAAGCGATCGTGGACGACGCGGAAAGGACGGGCAAGCTCAAAGCTGGCGGTACGATTATTGAGGCTACGAGTGGAAATACGGGCATAGGTCTTGCGCTCGTGGCAGCGGCGCGTGGTTATAAAGCGGTGATCGTAATGCCCGATTCTATGAGCGTGGAACGGCAAAAGCTCATCAAGGCGTACGGCGCGGAAATCGTGCTCACCGAGGGCGCGAAAGGTATGCAAGGGGCGGTGGAGAAAGCGGAAGAGCTTTTGAAAAATACTCCCAATGCGATCGTGGCCGGGCAGTTTGAAAACCAAGCCAACCCTACCGCGCATTATGAAGCGACCGCGCCTGAAATCGATAGGCAGATGAACGGTAAAACGGATATTTTCGTGTGTGGCGTAGGCACAGGCGGTACGATCTCGGGCGTTGGAAAATACTTAAAAGAAAAAAACGCGCAAACGCGCGTGGTGGCGGTAGAGCCGTTAAACTCGCCTCTGCTTTCCAAGGGCAGGGCAGGCAAGCACGGTATTCAGGGGATCGGTGCGAATTTTGTTCCAAAAACGCTGAATACGAATATCTACGACGAGGTGATCGCCGTTTCCGACGAGGACGCGTTTTTATGGGCGCGCGAGGTGAGTAGAACGGAGGGCTTGTTCGTCGGGATTTCCTCGGGCGCGGCGCTTTTTGCGGCAGTGGAGCTTGCAAAGCGCGAAGAAAACGCAGGCAAAAATATAGTGGTAATTTTCCCCGACGGTGGGGGCAGGTATTTGTCTATTTTATAAAAGCATAAGAAAAAGCACCTCAATCGAGGTGCTTTTTTGCTTTATAAATTTCCCAAGATCGCCACGGCGAACGCGCAGTAGATCGTTAAGGATAATACGTCTACGATCGTAGTAATGAACGGGGAGGCAACCACCGCCGGATCGAGCTTTAATTTCTTTGCGAGCAGGGGGAGTATCGCGCCGATCAGCTTGGCGAAAAAGATCGTGCAAAGCATAGACAGCGAAATGACGAGCGCGACGATCGAGCCGTTTTGTACGGCGTAGAGCCGATCGACGAAGAGTACTTTCAAAAAGCACGCCGCCGAGAGAATTGTGCCAAGGAGCACGGAAACGCGTATTTCTTTCCAAACCACTTTCCATAGATCGGAAAAGCTCACCTCTTTCAAGGCGATACCGCGAATGATCATTGCGCTTGCCTGCGAGCCTGCGTTACCGCCCGTACCCATTAGCATAGGCATACACGCCGTGAGTACGATTCCGTAAACGGGCATATTCAAGGTTGCCTCGTTGGCGGAAATGATGAGTCCCGAAAAGGTGGAGGACACCAGCAGGATCAAAAGCCACGGCAAACGGTTGATACAAATACGCCAAATATTCGTTTTCAAATACGGCTTATCCGTGGGCGTAACCGCCGCCATTTTCGCGATATCTTCGGTGTTCTCTTCTTGCAGGACGTCCATTGCGTCGTCTACCGTTACGATACCGACAAGTCGCATTTCCCGATCGACGATGGGGAGAGCGAGAAAGCCGTAGTCGGAGATTTTCCGCGCGACGTCTTCCTTGTCGTCCTCGGTGTACGCGTAAATGACGTTTTCCGTCATAATTTCCCCGATCCTAGCCGATTTTTGCGCGAGCATAAGATCCTTTGCCGAAACCAAACCGAGCAGTTTGTTCTTCTCGTCGGTTACGTAGCAGGTGTAGATCGTTTCCTTATCGATCGCCGTTTTGCGGATACGCTCGAACGCGTCTTCTACCGTCATACCTTTGCGCAACGCAACGAACTCGATCGTCATAATACTCCCTGCGCTGTCTTTGGGGTATTTGAGGATTTCGTTAATATACGCGCGCGTTGCGGCGTCGCTTTGCGCAAGCATACGTTTCACCACGCTCGCCGGCATTTCCTCGATAATATCCACCGTGTCGTCGAGGAACAATTCGTCCATAACGGCGCGGAGCTCTTTATCGTTGAGCGCGCCGAGCAATTTTTCTTTTAAGTCGCCGTCCATTTCCACGAACGTTTCCGCCGCAAGATCTTTGGGCAAAATACGGAAAAGAACGGGCAAGTCCGTTTCGTTTTCGACCTGCTCGAAAATGTCGGCAAGGTCGGTCGCGTTCATTGTCGCGACAAGGGGTTTCAGAGCGGCAAATTTGCGCTCCGATAAAAGTTGTAAAATTTCCATTTCTACTCTACCTCGTTATTATTATTTTGGTCTTTTGGGTAGCGTAGTAATCGTTAATGCGTTACAAGAGCGCGAAAAAGGAGGACGATCTTTTCGCGTTCCAACGACTTAGCGGTTCTACGCCGTTACTATGATAGTCGCTACTCATAATCAATCGTTTCCTCCTTCTTTCTTTTTTAATATCAGATAATCCACGAGTATGCAGATTGCGGCAAAGCCCAAAAGCAGATAGGCAAACCGCCATACGGAATCGTGGTCGCTGTCCGTTTCACCGATTTCCACGGTTTCGCTCGTCGGCGGTAAACCGCTGAAAGCGTTGGCGTACGCTTGGGGGATATACCCCGTTTGTGTTGCGCCGTTTTCGTCTGTGTAAGAGATATGATAATACGCGTGGTCGAGCTCGTCGATTTCGCCAAGTAGAGTAACCTTTGTGCCACGCGCGAGCTCGTCTACCGTCAATAGCCCGGTGAGATACGGGAATTTATAAAGCGAAATTGCGTTGGTAAGATATCCCGTTTTCCGTTCACTTTCAGTATATTCCGTGCGGTAGGTTTCCGTTGCAAGTGGCTCGCAAGCCGTTTGTAAGGCAAGATAGGTGCGGTAATCGTTTTGCGATTCGTCGAACGCCGCGAGCAGATAATAATCTTCCGTTTCACCGATCACGAGCGCCGTTTTTTGCGCCTCGTCGCGCGTCAACCCCAAATACGGGAAATAGTTTTCGCCTTGCAACGTTTGGAGATCGAACTCTACGAGCAGGGCGTTTTTCTTCGTCTGTACCACGGTAAATTCCGCGGTCGCGTTTTCAAACACCTTTTCGTCTGCGCCGTTTACTTCGATCGTTTTCACCGTGGGCAAATGCAAACGTGCCGAACGGATTAAATACGTGCCGTCGCAAAGAAGATACGTTTGGTTCTCTTCGATTCCAAAAGTCAAGGACAGAACGCTTGCGTTTTGCGTTTCGGGGTAGACGAGGGGGGTGGCAAAGGAAAGCTCCGTTTGCGCGGTTAAATTATACACGCTGTTTTGCGAAAGCGCGTACACCGTTTGCGCATAGTCCACCGCGATTTCCGTGGCGTCGAAC
>JAZNEZ010000234.1:0-5756 GCA_045588875.1 Candidatus Scatosoma sp.
AGCCGTATAACCGACTTGCTCTTTTCTTAAACAGCCAGCCGAGCTTAAAAATACTTCTAAGCACGATCAAAAGAATAATAAGTAGCATCACGCCGTAGATGAGAGCAATCGTCAAAGCGATCTCCTTGCCCTCTACGCCCTCGGCAAGCCCCGTAAAAACAGTCCAAAAATTCATTACGCCAAGCTTCACGCCGAGCGTTTCATCGGTGAGTACGAGTAATGGCAAGCACGCCAAAGCAGCAAGCGCAACGTTTGCCAGCAAATACCAAAGTCCTATTGCTTTGGCTTTGCCCTGCGCCCTCGCAATACGCTGTTTCATATAAGCGTATCTTTTAGACGGCGCGTTCGATCTCGTGTTGTTAGCCATATTCCGACCTCCGTTTTTTATTACTCTTTTATTATATCTTTTTTTTTGAATATTGTCAATATTCTTTCCATAAAAAGTTAACAAAATACGAAAAAAATTTTCCCTGTTTTTCGTCCTTTTTCCGCAATAATTTCCTCATTTTTCAAATTTCTTGCGATAGGTTTCCAAGCACTTACCGATCACGGCAACCGCCTCCTCTTTATGACAGATCTCTTTCACTGTGGTACGCTTATGTTCAAGCGTTTTATAGACCTCGAAAAAGTGCATCATTTCTTCAAATACGTGCGGAGGCAATTCCCGAATATCGTGATAATTATGATACGTAGGATCGCCGAACGGAATTGCAATAATTTTCTCGTCCAGCGAACCGCCGTCGATCATCTTAATCACACCGATCGGATAGCAGGAAACGAGGGTAGTAGGATAAATACTTTCTCCGCACAAAACGAGTACGTCAAGCGGATCCCCGTCGTCCGCGTAGGTGCGCGGAATAAACCCGTAATTTGCTGGGTAAACGGTAGAAGTATATAAAACGCGATCGAGCTTTAATAAGCCCGTGTCCTTATCCAGCTCGTATTTCATTTTACTCCCCTTAGGAATTTCGATAAACGCCTCAAATTTTTTCGTTGTAATGCGGTCAGGTGCAATATCGTGCCAAATATTCATAAACATATCTCCTCTTGTTTTATTGTTCGTTATTTTTTATTATATTATGAAAATAAAAGAGCGAATAGGTATTTTCCCTATCCGCTCTTTTGGCGCAGAAGGAGGGATTCGAACCCTCGCTACGGTTTCCCATACTACTCCCTTAGCAGGGGAGCCCCTTGAGCCTCTTGGGTACTTCTGCAACGGCTCATTTTTCAAAGCTATATAACTATATCACATTTTTAAGGCGTTGTCAAAGCTTTTTGGCGCGAAAAACAAAAAATCTTTCGGAAAATTTCCCCTATCATAAAGGCAAGCCCGACGAAAACCGTCGGGCTTGTCCGTTGTTTATTTCCGATTAGTGCGTGAACAGGAACATCAAGAGGAAGATAAGCGTCAACACGTAGGTAGCAACGCTAATTTCTTTCGCTTTGCCCGTGCAAACTTTAATGATCACGTGCGAAACCAAACCGAAACCGATACCGAACGAAATGTTGTAGGTGAACGGCATCATAGCAACCGTAAGGAAGGAAGGGAGCGCGATCGCAGGATCGGACCAATCGATATCGCGCACGTTGTTCATCATCAAAACGCCAACGTAGATAAGCGCGGTAGCCGTAGCGCAGGAAGGAATGAGCTGCGCGATCGGCGAAAGGAACATAGCAAGCGCAAAGAGAATCGCAACCACGTAGGAAGTGAGTGCCGTTTTACCGCCCGCCGCCGTACCGGCTGTGGATTCTACGAACGTCGTAACCGTAGACGTACCGAGGATCGCGCCCGTCGTCGTTGCAACGGCGTCTGCCATCATAGCTTTATTGAGGTTGGGAACGTCGCCGTTCTCGTCAAGGAGATTACCACTCTTGCAAGCGCCGTACAGCGTGCCAAGCGTATCGAACATATCGACAAGGCAGAACGCCAACGCAGAGGTAACGAGCATCAAAATGAAGTTCGCCACACCGTTCTTTTCGATATAAGGCGCGAAGTTAAAGCCCTCCGTGAATACCTTACCAAACGTCTGCGTACCGAAATCCTTGAACGCGTCGAAAGGATTCGACATAGAAATACCTGCGAACACCGCCTTGCTGGAAGCGTCGCCGAACGCCGCGCCAAGCCCGATCAACGCATAATAAAGCACTGCCGAGCCGAGAATACCCCAAAGGATCGCGCCGTTCATTTTCTTTTTAGACATAGCCGCAATAGCGATAACGCCGAGAACGACCACGAACAAAGGAACGAGAGTTGCCCAATCGTGTCCGCCGAGGAGGTTCATACTACCCATCGTAACACCCGTGGAGGTGCTGGGAATAACGAGTTTTGCGTTTTGCACGCCGAGGAAAGCGATAAACAAACCGATACCTGCCGGAATCGCTTTCTTAATATCTTCGGGAATAGCCTTAAAGATTTTTTCACGAAGACCGGTTGCCGTCAAGGCAATGAACACAAGACCGTCGATCAAAATAAACACGAGCGCGTTCGCATACGTAAAGCCAAAGCCCACGCACATCGTATACACGAAGAACGCGTTCAAGCCCATACCGGGTGCTTGCGCCAACGGCAATCCCGAAAGCAAACCGATAAGCACCGTACCGATAATCGCGGAGAGCGCGGTTACGATATACATAGCGCCGTAAGAAACGCCAAGAACGTTCACACCCGAACTGAACGGATCTGCAAACATACCTGCGTTTACCATGAGAATGTAAACCATTGCCATGAACGTGGTCAAGCCAGCCATGACTTCTGTCTTTACATTCGAGCCCTTTTCGCCCAACTTAAACTTTCTGTCAAGAAAAGCATTAAATTTAGACATAACACAAAACTCCTTAAAATGTAATTTTTATTTGTCGGAATCCCCCGAAAGTTTTTCCCACTTATCATAAGTCTATCACATTCGACAAATTTTGTCAATTTTTTGAACGGGATTTTCTTAAAAAAAATGATATCTAAAAATACCTGTCAAACGCTTGCTTTTTCCTTCAAAAAGTTTTATAATAAAATAAATTCTATATAAGAGGTATATCTATGAAAGTCATTATCACGGAAAACTATGAAGAAATGAGCAAGAAAGCGGCGGAAGTCGTAATCGAAACGGTCAAGAAAAACCCCAGCGCCGTTCTCGGCTTTGCAACGGGTACGAGCCCGATCGGTCTTTATCAGAATATGATCAAAGACCATAAAGAAAACGGCACGTCGTATAAAAACGTGTTCACCGTCAACCTCGACGAATACGTAGGCTTGACCGCCGATCACGACCAAAGCTACGCATACTTTATGCGCACGAATCTCTTCGATCATATCGACGTAGACCAAAAGAACACCAACCTGCCCGTAGGTAGCGCGCCCTGCTTGAAAGCGGAATGCGATCGCTATAACGCACTTCTCGATGCGCATCCCCAAGACGTGCAAGTGCTCGGTATCGGCTCGAACGGTCATATCGGTTTCAACGAACCCAACACGCCGTTTGATTCCGTAACCCACCTTGTAGACCTCACGGAAAACACGATCAAGGACAACTCCCGTCTGTTCAACTCTATCGACGAAGTCCCCCGTCAGGCGCTTTCGATGGGCATTAAGAACATTATGCAAGCGAAATCGATCGTTATGGTCGCGTCGGGCAAGAACAAAGCCGAGGCGGTACGCGGTATGGTGAAAGGCGAAATTACGCCTGCTCTGCCTGCGTCGGTGTTACAGCTCCACCCGTTCGTTACCCTCGTTTGCGACAAGGATGCGGCAAGCCTGCTGTAATCGATATCAAACTACATAGAAAAACCGCTCCGAAGAAATTCGGAGCGGTTGCCTTTTTATATTCAGTTTTCTTCTTTATTCACAGGAATCTGCACGGTTTTCACGCTCAACCCGTCGTTTTCAAGATCGACGACGATCATATCGGTATCCACGTACGCACACGACCGCAACTGCTTTGCCAACAGCGTTTCCACGGAGGGCGGCGCGTTTTTCAACGCCTTTTTCGCTCTACGCCGCGCCCAAAACCCTAATTTTTTATTGTTCGCCGCTTGCACGAGCGCGTCCCGTTCCATAATCGCTTTCGCGGCTTTTTCGGTAATAGAAACACGCGCCTGCTTTTCCACTTTGGGAATATCTTTCACAATTCTCGTACCCGTGCGCATACGCATCAACGAGCCGCAGACGGGGCAAATATACGCTGTTTTACCGTTCTTCACGTTCAGCGCCGCGCCGCACTTACTGCAATTCACCACCCATTCTTTGGGTTGCTCCGCCACGTTCACGGGGATCGCCTCCATCACGGGTTCTTGTACGTTCACATTTTCTTTCTTTGCCTTCATAATCCTGTCCGTCCTTTTATTATTTTCTTGCACGTCTTTCGTATTGCCAACTTTTTTCCGATACCGCATCACCGAAATCACCCCAACGAGCCCCAAGACGACCAACGCCGCGCCACCGCCGACAAGCGACCATTTCAACTGTTGCTCCGTTTCGGGATCGCGCGAGGAAAACCAATTCACTTCCGTATCGCCGCTCGTTTCCGCCACGGCAACGACGGGAGTATTCCCCCCAACAGCTCCGCGCGATAAAACGCTCCCTTTCGCGCCTATAAAAAACAACAGCGAACAGGCAAGCACGGTATGTAAAAAACGTCCGAAAGTTCTCTTCATATATCCTCGCATAAAGTTTATACAATAATATTGTACACCCGTTTTACGATTTTGTCAAGATATTTTTCCTATAATTTTATAAAACGACCACGTTAAATAACATAAAAGCGAGCGGAATGGTAATCACCGACAAAAGATGGGAGATAAGCGCCATACCTGCCGCGTCGGAGGTATCCTTGCCGTACCCTGCCGGCACGACGATCGCATTGAGCCCAACGGGCATACACGCAAAGCACATACCGCAGATTAAAAACGTTTCGTTTACGAACGAGCTTTGCGGAATAAAAGCAAACACAAGGATATATAAGATATAAGAGCGGATATACGAGGAGTTTCACCGCCGTAATAATATAAATACGCCATTTTTTAAGTAGCTGTAACAGATCGCTTTTCCCGATTACCATACCCGTAAGTAGCATAGCCACGGGGGACATACAGCTCCCCGAAACGTCGATCACGGAGCGTATGCTCGACGGCAATTTCAGCCCCCACCCCGTCAAGCCGAGGATCAGACCGATAAACATACAAATGAACATCGGGTTGAGAAAGGCTTTCAGGCGGGTTGCCGCCGTTTGCTTTTCCGCGCCGTCGCTACTGCCGAGAATAAGGAGCACGGGCGCGCCCCAAAGATAGATCATAAACCAAAGAGGGAGCGTAAAAATGAGGTATTCGAAAAAGAGCTCGGGAAACACCGCCGAAACGATCGCGTTGCCCATATACCCAAAGTTAGAGAACGCCAACCCGTATGTTGCGATATTGCGCAAAAATTTTTCCTTAAAGCACAGCTTTGCCGCGAGAACGGAGAGCGGTATCAACACCGCGAGCATAGCCGCGCTCATCAACAAAAGTTTCCACACCGACGCAAGCACCTGCGGATTACAGTTATTGATAAACGTTCCCATTACCAAAGCAGGAATAAACAAAATATTTTCCAGCTTGGAAAGTACGCGCGGCGATTCCTCGGGAATAAATTTCCATTTCGCGAGAATAAACCCGATCACAATAAACGCAAACAGGAACAGCATCTGATTGAGTATAGGCGCAAACAACTCCTTTTTTAACACCTTCTTTTTGTAAATAAAACGAACGATTTTATTGTATCACAAACC
>JAZNEZ010000235.1:0-3326 GCA_045588875.1 Candidatus Scatosoma sp.
AACTTTAGAAGAGTGAAATTAAGAAACCTGCCGCAATCGCGGAACCAATTACCCCAGCAACGTTCGGCCCCATAGCATGCATCAAAAGATGATTGCTGGGATCTTCTTCACGACCTACATCCTCGGAAATACGCGCCGCCATAGGCACCGCGGAAACGCCTGCGCTACCGATCAAGGGATTGGTCTTACCACCCGAAAGTTTGCACATTAAACGTCCCATCAGCAAGCCGCCTACCGTACCGAACGAGAAAGCCACGAGCCCAAGTCCGATAATCATAAGCGTTTGCGGTTGCAAGAACGTAGCGCCGTAAGCTTTACAACCCACGGAGATACCCAAGAAAATGGTAACCGTGTTCATAAGCCCGTTTTGCGCTTGTGAAGAAAGTCTGTCGCATACACCCGATTCTTTCAAAAGATTACCAAGCATCAACATACCCAAAAGAGGCACTGCGTCGGGAAGCAATATACCTACCACGAGCGTAACCACGATCGGGAAAATAATTTTCTCCGTTTTACTTACCACGCGAAGCGGTTTCATTTTAATCGCCCTTTCTTTTTTAGGAACGAGCAATTTCATAATCGGCTTTTGAATAATGGGAATGAGCGCCATATACGAATACGCCGCAACGGCGATCGCCGACAAAAGATCTTCGTTCGTAAATTTTGCCAAAGACTGCGTTACGTAAATAGCCGTAGGACCGTCCGCACCGCCGATAATCGCGATCGAACAAGCCGCCGCAAGGTCAAAGCCGAGTAGCGTCGCGCCAACGAGCGTCAAGAAGACACCGAACTGCGCCGCCGCGCCGATCAACATACTCTTCGGGTTAGAAATAAGTGGTCCAAAATCGGTCATTGCGCCGATACCGAGGAAAATAAGCGGCGGATAAATCACGTTTTGCACGCCGAAGAAGAGATACCATAAAAGTCCTCTGTTTTCTACGTTTTCATAAACGTGTTCTACGCCCTCGGGATACGTTCCCCAAAGCACGTCGTACGCTCCAGGAAGATTGATCAGGAACATACCGAACGCGATAGGTAACAAAAGCAGCGGCTCGAATTTTTTAACAATCGCCAAATACATCAAAACGAAGGAAACAAGTAGCATTACGTAGTTTTCCCAACTGCCACTCATAAATCCCATAGATTCGAATAAATTGACGAACATCGCGCCGACGTCAACAAGCAAATTGTTTGCCATATTATTTTACTCCTTATTCCGCAAATTAACCGATAACAGCCAACACGGAATCCGATTCTACGTTTGCGCCTTTCGACACTTGGAAAGAAACGACGCCGTCGCAGGGAGCGGTGATATCGTTGTCCATCTTCATTGCTTCCAAGACGAGAATAGGCTGATCTTTCTTTACGCTTGCCCCCTCTGCCACAAGCAGGTTCTTAATAAGTCCAGGGAACGGGGAAAGTACCTTTTCACCATTCGCAGGCGTTGCCTTTGCCACGGGCGCGGGTGCTGCCACAGGAGCAGGCGCTACTACGGGAGCCGCCGCAACGGGTGCTGCCACAGGAGCAGCAACGACGGGTGCGCTCGCACCCACTTCTTCAACGCCTACTTGATAAGCTTTTCCGTTTACTGTGATAACAAAATTACGCATAATATTTTCTCCTTAAATTCTCTTAATTCTTTTTACCGTAAATCCGCATTTAGGATTGGTTTTTTGATAATACGCCATCAGTGCCGCGGTAATTACCGCTACCGTTTCTTCGTCAATTTCATCCGCTTGCACGATCTTGGGCGTTTCTGCTTTTACGATCGGCTTTTCTGCCTTTTGCTGCGGTTTTTGATTTAGATTGGACAAAATTTTTCCAACGACCCAAACTACGACGATCAAAAGCGCGATACCTGCAAACACGACTAAAAATCCGATCAATGCATACAGGAGTGCTTCGGGCACTTCGATCATTTTGCCGCCTTCAGGCAACGTATTCGTCAATAAATTGAACATATTGCCCTCCCTTTACTTCGCAAGCATTTGCAGGGAAGCGATCAGATATTGTTTTACAAACTGCGGTTCAATTACCGCGTCGATATAACCGTCTTTTGCAGCATTGATGGGATCGGAATTTTCCGTCGCGTATTTCGTTTCCAACGCTTTCTTGTCCGCTTTTTCGTCTCCAAGCTCAATAACCGCGCCTTGTGCGCTGTCAAAGAGAGCAATGCTTGCATTCGCAAACGCGCAGGTATAATCAAAGCCAACCGATTTTGCCGCAAACAACGAATATCCCAAACCGATTGCTTTTTTATATACGACTGCAATTTTCGCCGTATCGATCGTATCGAGCATATCGAGATACTCCGCCGCTTCTTTCATCACGCGGCTGTTATTCGTGCACGTGCAAGGACAAATACCTTTCACGTCGGTAAACGTTACGAACGGCAAGCCGTAGCAACAAGCAAATTCCGCAAAATTCTTAATTTTCGCAATCTTTGCCGCATTCAGCTCTACGCCCGTTTCTCCGCCGTCGAATACTACTGCCGCAACGGCAATACCCCCGATTCTACCAAGCACCGTCTTTACTTCGGGCTCGTAAGAGGAGCAAACCTCCACGGGGCTTTCGAAAATCGTCATCAGCGTTGCCGCGTCTACGGATACGTTGAGCGCAGGAACGGGTTCGTTTAATTCTGCGTCCACGTACGGCATATCGATCAATTCGCTGATCGTAATGATCGTAGCGCGCACCTGACTAAGATCGGCGACCTCAAACGCAGGCATACCCGTTTTATTCAGCGCTTTCACGCCGCCAACCTCTTCTTTCGAAAGATTTTTACCCGCTTTTGCCGACAAAACAAAAGGACTGTTCACCGCCAAAACGCTCTTCTTCTCTACGAAGAACGTGAAGTCTGCAATCGCCGCCAACATAGCCGCCGAGCCGTACACTTCCCCGTCTACTACCACGTACTGGGGAACTACGCCCTTTAATTGCGTACTTCTCAAAAGCAGTTTACCAAGTCCCTCTAAAACGGTAACGCCCTCGCCTACTTGAACGCCGTGCGTATTCAAAAGGTATACGACGGGCGTCGAATTCTTTTCCGCGGCGTCAAGACATTTTGCGATCTTATCGCAGTTTGCCTTGGATACGCCACCCTCAAAAGCCTTAAAATTCTGCGCAACGATATAGTACGGATAACCGCTAATCGTAGCAAAGCCGGTTACAACCCCTTCGCCTGCGGTTTCTTCCCCGTAAAACTCGTTTTTAGAAAAGCTGAAAGCGGAAAGTTCAACGAAACTTTCTTCGTCGACGATCGCCTCGATACGGCTACGGATATCCTTGCTCGCCTCCGTGATCTTTGCTTTTCTTTCTTGCAGTAG
>JAZNEZ010000236.1:0-3440 GCA_045588875.1 Candidatus Scatosoma sp.
GGCAAAATCGGTTGTGGACGAAAGCACGCTTACGCCTCAAACGGTTTTACAAAACCTCGTTACCGCGGAAAGCGAGCTTTTTCAAGGATTGACGGACAAATACGGCTTTGCAGGGGAAATATATCTGCGCCTACTCTACGAGGATTCCCCCTATTATTACGTGGGCGTGATCGATCGTAGCGGCCAAACGAACGCATTTCTCATCAACGCGAAATCGGGCAAAATTTTAGCCAAGCGACAATCGTAAACGAAAACGGCGGAATATTTCCGCCGTTTTGAATTACTTGGTCATTTTTTCCTGTTTTATTTTATGATCGATCACGTGCCGCGAGGCAAGCTCTTTTTCTACCTCGTCCACCGTGATACCCGATTGCGCCATCAACACGAGCAGGTGATAGGCAAGGTCGGCGATCTCGTAGATCGTTTCCTTTTTATCTTCCGCCTTGGCGGCGATAATCACTTCCGTACTTTCCTCGCCCACTTTTTTGAGTATTTTATCCAAGCCCTTTTCGAAAAGATAGGTCGTGTACGAGCCCTGTGGCATTTCTTTTTTACGCCCCATTAACAATTCGTATAAACCGCGCAGACTGAATTCGTGCTTTTCCTCGTCGATATACAAGGGATTGAAAAAACAGCTCTCCGCGCCCGTATGACAGGCAGGTCCGTCCTTTTCCACTTTCACCACGAGCGCGTCCTTATCGCAATCGGCGGTGATCGAAACGACGTGCTGATAATTACCGCTCGTTTCCCCTTTAAGCCAAAGCTTTTGCCGACTTCTACTCCAAAAGCAAGTACAGCCCTTTTCCAAAGTGATTTCCAAGCTTTCTTTATTCATATACGCGAGCGTGAGCACCTCTTTCGTGTGTACGTCCACTACGATCGCAGGGATCAAACCCTTTTCGTCAAATTTCAATTCTTCTATCTTTATCATTATCTTTCACCTCTTTTTGGTTATAAGCGCACGTTCACGCCACTTTCTCGCAATTTTCTTTTCAGATCGGGAATGGCGATCTCGCCGAAATGGAATACCGACGCCGCAAGTCCTGCGTCGACTTTCGGAATGTCTTGGAAAAGCTTAATAAAATCTTCCGTCCTGCCAGCGCCGCCCGAGGCGATCACGGGTACTTCCACAGCCTCGCACACCGCTTTAAGAAGTTCCAGATCAAAGCCGTTTTTCACGCCGTCGGTGTCCATTGAATTGACGACCACCTCGCCTGCGCCCTCGCCCACGCAACGGCGTATCCATTCGATCGCGTCCAAGCCCGTATCCTCTCTGCCGCCTTTGGCAAATACGTGGAATTCTCCGTTTACACGCTTGATATCCGCCGATATCACCACGCATTGATCGCCGTATTTTTTCGCCGCCTCGGAAATGAGATTACGGTTTGCAATCGCGCCCGAATTGACGCTCACCTTATCCGCGCCACACGAAAGCACGCGCTCGAAATCGGAGGTTTCTCTAATACCGCCACCCACCGTAAGGGGGATAAATACCGATTTTGCCGCCTCTTTTAATACGTCCGTGAACAGCTTACGCCCCTCCGCGCTCGCCGTGATATCGTAAAACACGAGCTCATCCGCACCGTTATCTGAATAGAATTTAGCAAGCTCCACGGGCGAGGCAACTTCTTTGAGTTTTTCAAAATTTACGCCCTTGACCACCTTTCCGTCCCGTACGTCCAAGCACGGAATAATACGTTTGGTTATCATTTCGCCACCTCTATTGCCGTTTTCAAATCAATCGCGCCGATATAATACGCCTTACCGATAATCACGCCGTATACGCCCGATTGTTTCAGCGAGGCGATATCCTCTATCGACGAAACGCCGCCCGAGGCGATCACGTTCAAATTGTATTTTTGCGTAAGTTCTTTATACAACGCGCGGTTCGTACCTTTCATTGCGCCGTCCTTGGAAACGTCCGTACAAATGACCGTTTGCACGCCCAGCGCTTGCATTTTTTCTAAAAACGCGTCGAGGGTGTACTGTGATTTTTCCAACCAACCCTTGATCACGATTTTCCCTTCCGAAACGTCTGCGCCCACGGCGACCTTTTCGCCGTATTTTTCAAGCGCGGTTTTGAGAAAGTCCTCGTCCGTAACCGCCGCCGTGCCGAGGATCACTCGCGACGCGCCTGCCAACAGGTATTTTTCGATCGTGTTCAAATCGCGAATACCGCCGCCGATTTCGGCGAATAATCCCGTTTCCTCCACGATACGCTTTACCACTTCGAAATGCACGGTTTTACCCGTTTTCGCGCCGGCAAGATCGACGAGATGTATATTCTCCGCGCCCTGCACCTTGAAATCTTTCGCCACCGCCACGGGATCGTCGTTATACACCGTCATCTGCGCGTAATCGCCCTTAAAAAGGCGCACCGCTTTATTATCAAACAAATCGATTGCAGGAAATATCTTCACCCTTTCACCTCGCAAAACGCTCTCAATATCGCAAGCCCTACGTCGCCGCTTTTTTCGGGGTGGAATTGACAGCCGAGCACGTTGTCCTTTGCCACCGCCGCCGTTACGTGCTTATCGTATTCCGCAGTCGCGATCACGCTATCCTCGCAGTCCGTTGCGTAATAGGAGTGCACGAAATACGCGTGGTCGCCCTCTTTAATATGCTTAAAAAGAAAATGCGGCTTGGTAAAGTGCAAAGCGTTCCAACCGATATGCGGTATTTTCAATTTCTCGTCGATTACGCCTTTCATCGCCACGACGTTCCCTTTCAAAAGCCCCAAGCCCTCGTGGCAGCCGTATTCGTAGCTTTTTTCGAATAACATTTGCATACCCAAGCATATGCCCATCATATACTTGCCCGTTTTCGCCTGCGCTTTCACGACCTCGTCCAAGCCGGATAAGCGCAATTTCTCCGCGGCATCGGCAAACGCGCCCACCCCAGGGAGAATGAGCTTATCGGCGTTTATAATCGTATTTTTATCCGACGTCACCACCGCCTCCGCGCCGATCTTTTTCAGCGAGGAGCACAGGGAAAACAAATTCCCCACGCCGTAATCCACGATCGCTATCATAAAAACTCCTTTTACAAAATCCCTTTCGTGGACGGGATTTCGTCTTTCTTGCTTTCGTCTATTTTCGTTGCCTTGCCGAGCGCGCGCGCCACCGCTTTGAACGTACCCTCAATAATATGGTGTGCGTTTTTGCCTGCAAGCTGTTTCACGTGCAACGTGAGTTTCGCCTCGCGCGTGAACGCAAGCCAAAATTCCTCGCAAAGCTCGGTGTCGAAATCGCCTACTTTGGAAGTCGGAATATCCAAAGCGATCGAGGCGTAATCGCGCCCCGAAATATCCACCGCCGCCATAATCAACGTTTCGTCCATAGGCAATACGATATCGCCATAGCGCACAATTCCGCGTTTCTCGCCAAGTGCTTTCAAAAACGCTTGTCCAAGCGCAATACCGATATCTTCCGTCGTGTGGT
>JAZNEZ010000237.1:0-2637 GCA_045588875.1 Candidatus Scatosoma sp.
CGCGATACACAAAAGCTGGCGTTGTCCCTCCGAAAGCATACCCGTTTCCGAAAGCGGCGTGTCGTAGCCCTTTTCCATACGCTTGATAAATCCGTGCGCGTGCGCCGCTTTTGCCGCCGCGATCACCTCTTCGTCGCTTGCGTGGGGCTTGCCGAGCTTGATATTTTCTTTCACCGTACCGCTTTTGAGCCACGTTTCCTGTAAAACCATACCGTAATGTTCGCGGAGCGATTTTCGCGTGATTTCGCGCACGTCCTTGCCCTCGACCGTTACCGCGCCGCCGTCCACGTCGTAAAAGCGCATTAAAAGATTGATAAGGGTGGTCTTGCCCGCACCCGTGCGCCCGACGATCGCCACGCGCTTGCCCTGCGTTACCAAAAGGGAAAGCCCTTCTATCAGTTTGTGCGAGGGCGTATACGAAAAATACACGTTTTCGAGTTTTACGTTCCCCTTGACTTTTGTAAGCGTTTGATTATCGCCATCGGGCGTTTCCTCTTCCTCGTCAATCAGCTCGAATATACGCGCCGCGCAAACGAACGCGCCTTTGAGCTCGGTGAGTATGCCCGAAATTTCGTTGAACGGCTTGGTATACTGATTAGAATAAGACAAAAATTTCGTCAAACCACCCACCGTAAACACACCGCTCGCCACGTCCAACGCGCCGATGAGCGCCACCGATGCGTACACGAGGTTGTTGATAAAACGGGTGGAGGGGTTGGTGAGCGAGGAATAGAACGTCGCGTTCATAGCCGCCCTTTCCAGCCGTGCGTTGATCTTATCGAACTTTTCCTCGTTCTCCCTTTCGTGCGCGAACGCTTGCGTGGTTTTCAAGCCCGTGATCGCCTCGTCCGTGAATGCCGTTTGCTCGGCTCGCGCCTGCGTTTGCTCCACGAAAAATTTATGCGTATGCGTTGCCACGAACCGCGCAATCAGCAAGGATACGGGGGTGAGTACCACCACCGCAATTCCGATCTTGGCATTGGTGATCAGCATAAACGCAATCGTGCCGAGAATCGTCAAAGTGCCCGTGCAAAACTGCGTAAAGCCCATAAGCAGTCCGTCGGAGAATTGGTCGGCGTCCGCAATCACCCTACTGATCGTGTCGCCGTGGGAATGGGTGTCGATATACCGCAAGGGCAGTTTCCCGATCTTATCGAACGCGTCCTTGCGCAGATCGCGCACCACGTTGCAGGAAATACGGTTGTTGCAAAGACAAGAAAGCCATTGCGCCACCACCGCAACGATCGTTGCGATCGCCGTTTTGATAAATTGTACTTTCAAGCCCGACCAGTCTACGTTCCCCTCTACGATACAGTCGATCGCGTCGCCAAAGAATACGGGCACGAACAGGCTCGCCGCCACCGTCAGCACGGAAAAAACGAACGTGCCGACGAGGGAAAGGGGGTATCTGCCTACGTACGAAAGGATACGCGCAAGCGTACTTTTCTTGTTTCCGTCTTTTACCGCTTTCATAAAGCCGCGCCCTCCTTTTCGTATTGCGAGAAGTAAATTTCGCGGTATACCTCGCACGAGTCCATCAATTCCGCGTGCGTACCCTCGCCCACCGCTTTGCCGTCGTCGAGCACGATAATCTTATCCGCGTCGCGCACCGAAGAGGCGCGTTGGGAAACGATTACGAGAGTCGTTTTCAGCTCTCGTATGCTCTTTCGAAGCGCCGCGTCGGTTGCGTAATCGAGCGCGGACGAGGAATCGTCAAGGATTAAAATCTCGGGATTGCGCACGAGTGCGCGCGCAATCGTCAGGCGTTGCTTTTGACCGCCTGAAAAATTTTTGCCGCCCTGCTCCACGGGCGCGTCCAGGCCACCCTTTTCGCGAATAAACTCCTCTGCCTGCGCAATCCTCGCCGCAGCCCAAAGCTCGTCGTCGGTGGCGTCCTTTTTACCCCAAAGCAGGTTTTCTTTAATCGTGCCTTTGAACAAAACCGCCTTTTGCGGCACGACGCCGATTTTCTCGCGCAGGTATTTTTGCTTGCTTTTTGACTGCACGTTTTCGCCGTCAACGCATACCTGCCCCCCCGTTACGTCGTAAAAGTGGGGTATTAAATTGACGAGAGTGGTCTTGCCCGAGCCCGTTCCACCGATTACGCCGAGCGTTTGACCTTTGCGCACGGAAAAGGATATATTTTCGAGCGCCGCCTCCGCGCCCTCAGTATATTGCATAGATACGTTTTCAAAGGAAATAAAGTTGTCCGTTCCCGTATTACTTTCCTTTTCTATCATTTTCAAAGAGGGTTGCATATCCAGCACCGCTTGAATACGGCTACCGCACGCCGCGGCTTTTGTTACCGTTACGATTAAATTCGCAAGCTTAATAAGTTCTATTAAAATTTGCCCCATCAGGTTATAGAGCGCGAGCACGCTACCCTGCGAAAGCGCGCCGCTATCCACGCGAATTGCGCCCGTATATAAAAGCAGGATAATACCGCCGTTGACGAGGGCGTAGGTAAGCGGATTTGTAATCGCGGCGATCGCGCCGACGAATTTTCTGCCTGCCGTCAATTCCCCGTTGCGCGCGCTAAACAGCTCTTTTTCACGCTCTTCTTGACAAAACGCGCGGAGCACTCTTGCACCCGTCAGATTTTCACGGGTGGACAGCATCACTTTATCTAATTTTTCC
>JAZNEZ010000238.1:0-1642 GCA_045588875.1 Candidatus Scatosoma sp.
TACCATGTATGCGTTTATAATACTTTTTTCAAGAATTTCCCCGTATAGCTCGTCGGGTGCTGAGCGACTTCCTCGGGCGTGCCCTCGCACACGATCTCGCCGCCGCCGTTGCCACCCTCTGGGCCGAGGTCGATAATATAATCGGCGGTTTTGATTACGTCGAGGTTGTGTTCGATCACGAGCACGGTGTTGCCGCCCTCGCGCAGTTTCAGCAAAATTTTAATCAGCTTGTCCACGTCGTAGGCGTGTAAGCCCGTCGTCGGCTCGTCGAGGATATACAAGGTCTTGCCCGTGGAACGACGGGAAAGCTCGGTGGCGAGTTTCACGCGTTGCGCCTCGCCCCCCGAAAGGGTAGTGGAGCTTTGACCGAGCTTGATATATCCCAAGCCCACGTCGTTGAGCGTTTTGATTTTGTTATAAATATTCGGTACGGGCGCGAAAAATTCACACGCCTCTTCCACCGTCATATTCAACACGTCGGCAATACTTTTGCCTTTATAACGCACTTCCAGCGTTTCACGGTTATACCGTTTCCCTCCGCACACCTCGCAGGGCACGAAGATATCGGGCAGGAAATGCATTTCGATCTTGATAATACCGTCGCCAAAACAATGCTCGCACCTACCCCCCGAAATATTGAACGAGAACCTGCCTGCCTTATAACCGCGTTCTTTGGCGTCGGGTGTCATAGAGAACAGGTCGCGAATGGCGTTGAACACGCCCGTGTACGTGGCGGGATTGCTCCGCGGCGTTCTACCGATCGGCGATTGATCGATCGCAATTACCTTATCGAAATACTCTATCCCCTCCATTTTTTCATATTTACCGAGCGCGTGTTTTGCGCCGTTGAGCTCGTTGGCGAGCGTAGGATAGACGATTTCGTTGACGAAACTCGATTTACCGCTCCCCGAAACGCCGGTTACCGCCGTAATCAAGCCCACGGGTATTTGAGCAGTCAGATTTTTCAAGTTATTCTGCTGACAGCCGTACACTTTCAGCCACCGCCCGTCTGGCTTTGCGCGAACGGTCGGGGTTTCTATTTTACGCCGACCGGCAAGGTAATCGCCCGTAATCGATTGCGGCGCGTTCATAATATCCTCGGGCGTACCGCACGCCACCACTTCGCCGCCGTGCACGCCTGCTTTCGGACCGATATCCACGATATAATCCGCCGCGCGCATCGTGTCCTCGTCGTGCTCCACGACGATCAGCGTATTGCCCAAATCGCGCAAGCCTTTGAGGGAATTCAACAGCTTTTCGTTATCCCGTTGGTGCAATCCGATACTCGGCTCGTCGAGGATATACAAAACCCCCGTGAGCGCGCTCCCGATCTGCGTGGCAAGGCGTATGCGTTGGCTTTCACCCCCCGACAGGGTAACCGCCGTCCGCGTCAGCGTGAGATAATTCAGCCCCACGTTGCGCAAAAATCCCAAACGGTTATTGATCTCTTTGATAATCGCGTCGGCGATCAGGTGTTCGGTGTGCGTAAGCCCCTCTTTCAACTTGTCCATAAAATCGCAAAGGTTGTCCACGGACATTTCGCAAACTTCCCAAATATTTTTACCGCCTACGTACACCGATAACGCCTCTTTTTTCAAGCGTTTACCCTCGCAATCGTCGCAGGGTGCGTTACGCATTAAGC
>JAZNEZ010000239.1:0-2229 GCA_045588875.1 Candidatus Scatosoma sp.
CTTTCCCCTGCTTGCAAGGGAGCGTTAAGCTTCACTTTTGCAATTGCCGTACGAACGAGAACAACCGCTTTTTCCGTTGCTTCGTCCATATCTTTATGAATCCACGAACAGTGTTCACGAATATTCGCGATTTCTACCATGTACGGGTTCAAACCCGCTTCTTCCGCCGTTTTGCGGAAGGTGGCTTCGTGCATTCTCGGCGAACAAGAACCTACGACGATACCCGTAAGGTTATGTTCTTTAATCGCCTGCTTAATGAGCTGTTGGCCGTTTTCCGAACACATATACTGATAATCCGCCGAATATACGACGCTGGGCTCGCTTTTCATTACCTCGGCGACTTTCTTCACGTCTACCGTCGCCGCGATATTACTGCCGCACCAACAAATAAAAACACCTATTCTTTGCATTTTATTTACTCTCTTTCTTTAAGATTTTTCCTTACTTATTATACTTTCTGTACGCGCTGACAAGGAGCTGTTGAGGGATATATTCGTCGATAATCGGCGGAATTTCCTCTGCTTTGATACCGTTTTTACCCTGCATACGCACCACCGTGTCGCGCACCGCCTCCACGACTGCCGCAGGCGCAACGCCGCGAGGACAGCGTTCCACGCAAGCCATACACGAAAGACAGCTCCAAATCGCTTTACTTTCGAGGAGCTCGTCTATTTTGCCCTTTGCGAGCATAGAAACGAACTGATGCGGTTTGATATCCATATCCTTAAACGCGGGACAACGCCCCGAGCATTTCCCGCATTTCATACATTTTCTTACGTCTGTGCCCGAAAGTCTGTTCAAATTTTCAATGCGTTCTTCTTTCGTCATTCTTTCACCCCCAAAGCCTCGGCAAGAAGTTCGGTGAAATATTTCACGGGGAGTATCCCCTCGCCGTTCACTTGCAGATTATAGAGGCACAGCGGACAAGCGGTGATCACTTCCTCCGCACCTTTCTCTTTTGCACTCGTAAGTACTTTACGGCTTTTTTGCTTGGGCAATTCGCCGTTCTTTAAGGATACGTACGCTCCGCAACACTCGTTACGGAAAGGATACACGACGGGTGTGCCGCCGATCGCACGGATAAAGTCCTCTATGATCGTGGGGTTTTCGGGATTGTCAAACGCCATAACGCCACTGGGGCGCAGGAGCAGACAGCCGTAATACGCGCCGATCTTACGCTTGATAGGATTTACCACCGCGTTTTTGATCGTATCGAACCCGATCACGTTTTTCAGCATTTCCAGATAATGCAGAACTTCCGTTTCACCGCCGTAAGGCTCGTCGAGTTTAAGATAGTTATTCGCACGGAAACGTATATCGTCGTTCGTTTTCATATCCTCGTTCGTGCGTTTAATCACGTTATGACAAGCGGAACAAAGCGTCAACAGCTTACCGCCGTTATGCTTGGCGTGATCGAGCGCGCGCACCGCCGAGAGCTTGGTCGCTATTTCGTCCGTACCCATCGGGTATACCGCGCCGCAACACTGCCAATTTTCTATTTCTTCCATTTCTACGCCCAAAGCTTTCGCGCAAAGACGCGCCGTTACGTCTAATTCTTTCGCTTTCGTTTTGAGCGTACACCCAGGATAGTAACTGATTTTCATAGTAATACGCTACCTTTTTTGGTTATTTCTGCGGATACGCCATTTCTTCGGGACGGAACACTTCGTCGAATTTTTCCGCCGTGAGGAAACCGAGCGCAACGCAAGCCTCTTTTAAGGAAATATTTTCTTTATATGCCTTTTTCGCCGTTTTCGCCGCGTTTTCATAGCCGATATACGGGTTGAGCGCCGTAACCAACATCAAGGAATTATAAAGATTATGCTTCATCTTTTCCTTATTCGCTTTAATGCCCGTTACGCAGTTTTTCTCAAACGATACGATACCGTCGGCAAGCAATCTCACCGATTGCAGGAAATTATAGATAATCACGGGCATAAACACGTTAAGCTCGAAATTACCCTGCGATGCGCCCATACCCACCGCAACGTCGTTTGCCATAACCTGCACGGCAACCATCGTCATCGATTCGCATTGCGTGGGATTGACTTTCCCTGGCATAATCGAGGACCCTGGCTCGTTTTCGGGAATGAAAATTTCGCCGAGCCCGTCGCGAGGGCCGCTTGCAAGCCAACGCACGTCGTATGCAATTTTCATAAGATTACAAGCAAGCGCTTTGAGTGCGCCGTGCGCGAACACGAGCTCGTCTTTTGCCGTAAGCGCGTGATA
>JAZNEZ010000240.1:0-1871 GCA_045588875.1 Candidatus Scatosoma sp.
CTATTGCGAAAAGATGGGATTCAAAGTTACGGAACTTGACCGAGAAGCGGGCGACGGCGCGGGGTTGAAGAGCGTTGCTTTCCGCGTAGAGGGTGAAAACGCGTACCGATATTTAAAGGCGGAAATGGGGGTGCACAGACTCGTGCGTATCTCCCCGTTCGACGCGAATAAACGGCGGCAGACTTCCTTTTGCTCGCTCGAAGTTATGCCCGAGGTTGAGGACGACAACGAAGTGGAAATCAACGACGACGATATCCGTATCGATATCTATCATTCGGGTGGCGCAGGCGGTCAGAACGTGAACAAGGTTGCCTCGGCGGTGCGTATCACACACTTCCCCACGGGAATCGTGGTACAATGCCAAAACGAGCGTTCGCAATTGCAAAACAAGGCAATGTGTTTTAATATGCTCCGTTCCAAGCTCTTGGAAAAGAAGATCGAACAAAGGCAGGCAGAGGCGGCGGCAATGAAAGGGGACGTGAAAAAGATTGAGTGGGGCGCACAGATCCGCTCGTACGTGTTCTGTCCGTACACGCTCGCCAAGGATCACCGCACCGGTTACGAAAAAGGGGATATTCAAGCGGTTATGGACGGGGATATCCACGGTTTCGTTATCGATTATTTGAAAAAATCGTAAATAAAAAAAAGCGGCGCACGCCGCTTTTTATAAACGGATTATGAAAACGATAGTCAATAGTAAAAAAGAAAATCCGATTATACTCGGCATAGAATCCTCGTGCGACGAAACGGCGGCGGCGGTGGTGCAGGGCAGAACGATTTTGTCCGACGAGATTGCCTCGTCGGCGAATATTCAAGCGCTGTACGGCGGCGTCGTGCCCGAAATCGCCTCGCGCGCGCACACCGACGCGGTGGCGGCGGTGGTGGAGCGCGCTGTGAAAAATGCAGGGATAACGTATCAAGATATCGACGCGGTCGCCGTTACCTACGGCGCCGGCTTGCTCGGCGCGTTGCTCGTGGGCGTTTCGTTCGCCAAAGCCTTTGCGTATGCGTTGGGGAAACCCTTGATCGCGGTCAATCATATCCGCGGACATCTCGCGGCGGCGTATTTAGACGAGCCCACGCTCCGTCCCCCGTTCGTAACGTTGCTTGCAAGTGGCGGACATACCGCGATTTTGCACACGAAAACGGAAACGGAGTTTGAAATTCTCGGCGCGACGCTCGACGACGCGGTGGGCGAGGCGTTTGATAAAGTGGCGCGTGTGTTGGGGCTCAAATACCCTGGGGGGCCGCATATCGAACGTACGGCGGCAGAGGGAAAACCGATGATTCCTATGCCCAAAATGCTCAAAGGTAACGGCGGTTATAATTTTTCTTACAGCGGTTTGAAAACGGCGGTTATCAATTATTGTCATACGATGGAACAGCGCGGTGAGGCGTATTCCAAAGCGGACGTGGCGGCGTCCTTTCAAAGCGCGGCGATCGACGTACTCGTAGAAAAGACGGTCGCGGCGGCGAAAGAGAAAGGTGTTTCCACCGTTACGGCAGGCGGAGGTGTAGCGGCGAACGGGTATTTGCGCGCGAGCTTGCAGACGGCTTGCAAAAAAAACGGACTGCATTTGGTGTTGCCCGAAAAACGGTATTGCACGGATAACGCCGCAATGATCGCGGCGGAGGGGGTAACGCAGTTCAAGCTCGGTAATTTTGCCGATCTGCGATTGACGGCAAAGGCGTCCATACCGCTTACGACAACTTTGACGAACGGGAAATAAAAGGATATGGAACATTTTTTTGAAATCGTAACGCACGCCGTAAAGGACACGTTGCCGTTGTTGCCGTGGGTGTTGCTCATATACGTGCTGATCGAGCTTTTGGAGAGTAAAACCGACCTTAAAAGCGCGAATCGATTCGGC
>JAZNEZ010000241.1:0-12066 GCA_045588875.1 Candidatus Scatosoma sp.
GTGCCGTCCATGGTTGCATAAATTTTACAGCCCTCTACAAACCAATACAGTTCATCATACTGCATACGCCCCACATAAATGGCATCTTCCAAATCCTCTGTCTGTAAACGATATTTATCCTCCACTGCTGCTACGCTTGCCTCATATTCCGTAGCCGACATGGAACCTCTTTTACGGGACAACCGGGTAAGCTCCAGTTCCTTCTGCTCCTGCAAATGCTCTATCTTCATTTCCTGCGTCTTAATCTGATACTCCAGATTTGCAAGTTCCTTTTTCTCATCGTCACAGTATACCTCTGCCAATAAATCGCCCTTCTCTACCGTATCACCCATAGATACATACACACCCTCTAAACGGCGACCGTTTGCCCGAAACGATAAATTTTCCGACCTTACCTGCTGGTAATTGGCCACAAGTACCTTTGTTTTTTGAATCTTCCCCTTCTGTGCCTGTGTCATTTCATATGAGCTCGCCGCATCATTCGTCACAAGAATCGATGCTTTATCATCTTCCTGCTTCAAATTACACCCGCACAGTGTGAGCATACAGGAAACCAATATCGCTCCTGCATAAAACCTTTTCCTTCCCATTGTAACCTCCTAATTGATGTTCCTAAATCTTTCTCCCAAAAAGCACCCTGCATTACATTCTATCACAAAAACAATTGACTTTCAATACGCAATATGTTAAAATTTATTAAAATTATAGATATATCGCAAAAAAACGAGGAAAAATACATGAATTTTATTCGAATTTTTTCTAACAATTACAAAGAAAAGTCTGTATCGTCTTCGCTCCACTCACATTTAGGCTATGAAATTTTCATCGCCGTAAAAGGGAAACGAGTAATTCCATGCCCCAACTGTCTGCATGAAATGGCAGCCCCTTCCATATTTATAATTCCACCGCATTATAGACACGGCGGTGAAACGACGAACAGCGAATGGTACACAATTTCCGTTTTACCTTCTTTTCTTGAAAAAGAGCAGTTGGATCTTCTGGAAAAATATTCCTTAAAAAACATTCCGCTTTCTCATGAAGAAGCACAGTTCACCATAGTACTGTTAAAAGCAATGTTCAATTTACAGCAAACGGAATCCAATCCCGAACCAAACACGGAATATTATTTCGTTTCTTTATTTAATACCTTTTTGTTTTTTCTTACGCAAAAAAAGGCGGACGAGCCACCCAATCTTTCCGTGAATATGCCTCCCCTTCTTTATAAAATAACCCGTTATCTAAACGAACACTTTCACGAAAAAATCACGCTTAATAATTTGGCGGAAATATTTTTTATTTCAAAATCTACCATTATTTATAATTTCAAAAAACATTTACAGTGCGCTCCTATGGACTATCTTTTATCCATTCGTTTGTCGGCGGCAAAAAACTATCTTCTTTCCCGTAAAAAACGTTCTATACTTGAAATTTCCGAGCTTTGCGGATTTTCCTCCGCTAACTATTTTACGGAAATGTTCAAAACGAAAGAGGGTATATCTCCTACAATATACAGAAAAGTTAATCTACAATAAAGTATCTTTTTTATTTTCTATATAATCGTTACTTTTATTCAAACACAATGCGCCGCCAAAAGTTAAACAGACTTTTGGCGGCGCTGCAACTAAAATCATTTTTTCTCATAATCTTACATCGAGAATTCTATAAACGACCTTTTTTCTATATTATCAATTTTTTATAAAGCTAACGCTTACAATATTCCTTTCAGTACCTCGCCACGAATATATTTTGCCGTTTCTGCCATATATCGCACAGCCTGCGGATATAATCCCACGGGAATTTTTCTTAAAAATCCACCGCTTTCCAACGTAATATCCCCTTTATAATCCATTTCTATAAGTGCTTTAATAATTTTACCGTAGTCAACATTCATAAAAAACGGTAACATGTGGTCATCGTTTACTTTATCGTTGTCATGAATATGTAACGCTTGTATTCTTTTATCCAACGTATTGATCATCTGTACGGCGTCCGTGTCCAAGCCTTTCATTTCCGCATGCCCTATATCCAAGCAAGCGCAAATATTTTCTTCGCCTTGAAACATATCCAATAATGTCTTGAAATTATTATGTGAAGAACACGTCGTGGGCGTTGCATGTCCCAACTCGTCGTCCCAATCCCACATATTTTCCAAAGCTAATTTTACACCTGCCTTTCTTGCGTACGGTAAAAGCGAGCTGTAAAATTCAAAATTTTGCGCATACGGGTCGTCGCACCGACAATTTGGATGTACCACGCAAACCTTTGCCCCCAGCACTCCGCTTACTTCAATAGAACGAATCAATTTAGGTAATATTTGGCGATTATATGCTTCGTTTCCACGACGAAACGTAGGCTCCGGCGCATGTGTTTGATTGCACGGCATCCCGATCGAATCGGCATATTTGCGAATTTTATTGGCTTCAAGCAAATACGTATCGCTTTCTATCAAGCGTAGCCAAGCTTCGCTTTCAGGCTCAAACAGCGAACAATCGTATGCTTCAAACCCAGCTTCTTTCAGTAAGAGAATGCATTCTTCCACCGTACCGTACTTTCGTACGGAATTCAGTTCTGTAGATATATACATGATAAAGATCTCCTTGATACACAGTATAACATAAATCAATTTATTCCGCAATACGAAATATCATTAAAAAATGTCAAAAACAAGGATAAATTTCAACATTTGAACGATTTTCTTTAATAAATATCGTCCGGTCAAACTTTATTTTTTTCTTTCATAAAAATATGCACCTCCAAAAGTTTCTCTAACATTTGGGGTGCATATCATTTCACGCGAGGATATTTATTATTTTATCACAGATAATTTTCTAAAACGAAACTTGCCAATCGAATATGTTCTCTACTAACGGTATAAGACATGCCTAAAACGTCGTCCTGCAAATACTGTACGAACGGATAAAAGCAACTGGAACGCATATGTGCCAACAAAATCGGCTGACTTTTCGCTATATCATTCTCATCAATCCGTATAATCCCGATATGCGCACGGTCGATAGGCGCGTGCACCAAATACAAAGCCCCTTTATATTCAATGAAATCGGAACGGGACTGACAATCCTCGATAAGTACGGGATTTTCCCAAGTCTTTTTTTCTAAATCATAGACCGTAAGAAATCCGTCTTTTTCTTCGTTTTGCTGTCTTACAAAATAGTAGCACTTATTCCCTTTGACATACGTAGCGTTTTCCCATTTTGACAAATTATAAAAATCAGGTTGAGAAACGTATTCCCACGTAACGAAATCGCAGCTTTTAATAATGCAATTAAAATCACCGCTATACGCACCCGTGTAATAATATTTCTTCCCGTCTTCCACACGCGTTGTGAATTTTTGCATAATACCAATATCACTATACATTGTTTTGCAGAAAATTTTATTTTCCGCCAAAGCGTTTTGAATGCCGCTCGTACTGAAATCGTTTTCCGTTTTCCCCACCTTAAATCTATTCACTTTGATGTCGCCCAATTTTTTCGCTTGAATAGAATACGTTCTGTAAAACCTATAATAGTTATCGTTTACTTTTGCCGTCCACATTACGATAAGGGTATCCGAATCTTTCTTCATCAAAATGGTATCATAGACCATTTGAACTTTATAGCCATAGCAATCATCGCCTACCGACTGAATATCCATAAAAGTTTTTTCGGCAGGATTATGGATAGAACAATAAACCAGTCTCGCCGTTTGATAGGATGGATGTTCTTCACTTGTTTGCGTATTAGCGTAATATGTCATATAAATTATATCGTCGATAAGACAAAAGGTGGATACGTGCACCATTTTATCGGCGTTTTTTTCAAAATCAGCTATAAAATTTTTTTCTATATCGTCAGCAAATCTTTCGCCCCTTTCTATCACAAAAGGAACTTCAGCGTACTCTATTTTCGTAACGTCCTCAATCTTTTTGCCTTCGCGTATAATCAATTCTTTCGTCGTAAGCATGTCCGTAGAAAAAATAGTAGTATTTTCTTTCATATTTTAACCCTCCTAAAATGTCATTTTCGCCATAGCAAAATTTTTTGTTATGGCGAAAAACATTTCTCTTATTAAACTTATCTAACTTTTATTTTATATAACCAAAATGATCAAGCGTCGCTTTCAAACGATTCATCGTTTCCTCCGGAAGATCCGAAATGACAGGCTTGCGGCAATAACCTGCGTCAACACCACGAAGTTTAAGACCTTCTTTAATGATTTGAAGCCACAAAATGTCTCCGTTAGAATCAGGTTTGGAGAACAGATGCAAATAGGGCCATACCAAATCCTTTTGCGCTTGCATCGCTTCCACCGTTTTCTTTGCTTTTGCCAATTCGTAAACGGCTACGTTTTCTTTCGGGAACAGGTTACCTGTACCGCATACCCAACCGTCCGTCCAGCAACTTAACGTTTCAACGGGGCAAACATCGTAGCCGTAAAACACGCCAAAGTTATCATCCGTCAAACGACGAAGATTCTGCTGGCGATATACGTCTGCCTGACGTTCTTTTACCGCATCAATACAGCCTTCATTGTACAATTTTGCCATAAATTCGTCGCTCATCAATACCGTCGAATAATAGGGGTTATGGTAAAGCATAACGGGGATTTTAATAGCGTCGTGCACTGCTTTATAATGCCCGAACAATTCTTGTTCGTTCGGTCCCATATACCAAGGCGTAACCGCCATAATACCGTCAGCCCCGTCGGATTCCGCCGCCTTTGACATATCCACTACATCTTTCGTACGATACGCGCCGGTGGAAGCAACAACTTTAATACCATTCGCGTGTCCAGCTTCGATATAAGCCTTGTTTACCGCAATTTGCTCTTCTTTGGTAAGAGCAATCATTTCGCCCGTCGAACCGGAAGGAATAATACCTGTTACGCCGTTATCCGCCAAAAATTTGGCGATTTCTTTAATGGCGCTGAAATTGATAGATTCGTCCTTGTTGAACGGCGTGACAACGGGAATATAAATTCCCTCAAGTTTTGTTCTGTGCATTTTTACACACTCCTTAAATAAAATATTTTCATAAGTATATCTCAAAAGATTACTTTATGATTTCAAGAATAAAATTTTGCAATCTACGAAAAACACTTTACAAGTCGTTTAATTTTGATTATAATAATTTTAACATAAAAAAATGAATATTTCAATATCGAATATTGCTTAAAAATAACACTATCTTGCTTTTCAGGAGAAAACTATGCCTCGCTTTGATGAATATACTTATGAAACAGATTTGCCCTTTCTGTTAAAAACGGATATTGTACGTACGCCTGTTTTTTACACCAAACTCGCCAACTGGCACGACGATATTGAGTTGGAATATATTAAAGAAGGAGAAGGGCTCCTTTTTTTAGACGGAGAAAAGATATTTTTTCATCAAGGAGATTTTATCTTTATTCCATCAAATTCTATTCATCATTTAATTCCTTCTAATAAGGTTACATATTCTTGTTTACTTATCAAAAAGAGCTTTTGCCAAACCCTTGATTTTAATCAAAACATTTCATGTCAATTTAATAACAAAGAGTTAACTACGCTTTTTCTCCAATTAGAAGCACTTGAATCCACGCCGAACGCTCCATTTGTAAAAATGAAGAAATATCACAATCTTCTTAACCAACTTATCATTTTAGATGAACGGCATTGCTCGGTTGAAAACAATAGAATTAACACGTCAACCACCCAACAAAAAATACAAGAAGTTATCATATATATCCGCGAGCACTTTTCTGAAAAGATTACTTTAGATAAAATTTCAAAATACGTAGCCATGAGCAAATTTGATTTATCGAGAAAGTTCAAGAAAACTACAAATTTAACGATAATAGAATTTGTAAATTATTATAGATGTAAAATAGCGGCCTCAAAAATACAAAACGGAATATCTGTTTCGGAAGCCGCTTTTTCCTGCGGTTTTGAAAATATGTCTTATTTTACCAAGACTTTCAAAAAATATTTCCATTGTCTTCCGTCTCAACAAAAGCAATCGAAACAATAATCACAAACTAAATCCAGTGTGTTTGTAATAAAATTATCCGTCAAATTTAACGTGGCTTTCTCGCGTTGTCCTATTGATTTCGACCAGCCACCGCGACAAGTGAAAAAAGCATAATCCAAAAGCTCTCTATCGCATTTTGCACCAACATCCGTGTTGCCGTTGAATAAATCCTGTAAAGAGATAGCCCCGTTGGATTCTTTAGACTCATATAAGGAAAGCGGACGCATCAGCATTTTTGTAATACGACCAATACCCGAATGGGTATTCTCATCTGCTTTTTGTGCCGTTGACGAGCCTGCTAATATGAACTGCCCAAACTCGTCTCTTTGGTCAACCTCAAAACGGATAGAATCCCATATAAAGGGTATAATCTGCCATTCATCTATCAGCATGGGAGTAGGATTATCCAAAAACAATTTCGGATTTAATTTTGCTAATTCTACGTTTTGCTGTTGATTTGTTTTATCTTGCATATATACGATGCTTTTAGCAACACGCTCCGCCGTAGTAGATTTTCCGCACCATTTCGGACCAATAATTAAAACCGCTCCTGAAGACTCTAAATTCTCTTGCAAAATTTCGTCTGCTATTCGCTCTAAATACTCACCTTTCATATCTTGACCTCCAACTATATAATTATTATAACGCAACAAAAAAAATGTCAACCGATTGGCGAGATTTCGCCGACTAATTCGGCGAAGCTTCGCCAAACGAGTTGGCAATATGGTTCAATAAAAAAATAACCGCTATCTTCGATATAAAACAAGGCTTGTCGTATGATAAATTTTGTTTATTAAAAAATGGGGAAGTTTTGGGGAAGATTTTTTACCAATCATCCAACTTCTTTCCTTATTACTGATCAGGGCGAACTTTTCATTTTATTTATAATTTTAACTACAAGGGTATATTAAAAAGAATTTTTCAAATAATAGGATTATGTTTGGAATCCCTAAAATTTATTGGCTTTTTATCAATTCGTTCTCTTCGTTTTGGTTTCTTTTCATTATATCGAAAATACTCGGCAAAAAACAAATTGCACAGTTGGAGTTTATCGATTATGCCGTCGGAATTTCCCTCGGATCGATCGCGGCAGAATGGTCATTTTCAGATGATCGCCCTTTTTACTATTACGCTATTGCAATGGCTATGTTTTTTATATTGGCATTTCTCGTTGCTATTATCGGCAGAAAAAGCAGCTTTTTTAAGCGATTGTTTAAGGGCAAACCGGTCACTTTAATCTATGAAGGGAAAATATTGTCCGAGAGTTTGGATAAAAGCAAAATAGACGTGAACGATCTTTTATCTATGCTACGGGAAAAGGGGTATTTCGATCCCAACGACGTGGCGTATGCCATTTTTGAAACGAGCGGACAATTATCCGTTTTACCCAAAGGCAGTCAAAAACCCCTCGTTATTGAAGATATCGACAAACGGAAAATAAAACAATCGTCCTTAACCGATATTCTCGTGGTAGACGGAATGGTTTCAAAATCAGGATTAAATGAAATCGGAAAAACAATGTCTTGGCTATTTAAGAAATTAAAAATAAAAGATAAAAAAGAGCTAAAAAATATAATTTTAGCGATGTACGACGATGAGAATAACACTCTTAACGTCCATTACAAGAATGAATCCAATTAAACGGCAAAAGACGGGCAATAAAGTTTTATTGTCCGTCTTTTTATATCAATCCACCACAAAATTTGATTATTTGCATATAATATATTACGTACCATAGGAGGTTATCATGGATTTTTTTAATCAAAAGAGTAAAGATTTAGGCGCAAAGCCTCAACTTTTGAATATACATAATGAGGTTTGCCAAAATACTAATTTTCGCACGACGCTTTGGACGGGAGAGCATTTACAGCTCACCGTAATGTGTATTCCCGTAGGCGGAGAAGTGGGGCTTGAATTTCACGAAGACGTGGATCAATTTCTTAAAATCGAAAGTGGCTTTGCGTGCGTTTATATGGGAAAAACAAAACAATGCGTAACGTGTTTTGGAACGGCAGACCGTGATAGCGCGATTATTATTCCTCAAAAAACTTGGCATAATATTATCAACGTCGGACGAATGCCCTTGAAATTATATTCCCTATATGCACCGCCCGAGCACCCTTTCGGGACTATCCATAAAAAGAAATTAGATTCCGATTTAGACGAAAATTAGTTATAAACTTTCAAGTCAGATTGCTGAAAGTCCACCAAAAAAGTGCGGAAATTTTTATTTTTCGCACTTTTCTATTTCTCAAATCTAGCAGCACAAAAATCATTTTTGCGATATATTTGATAATTCCGTCAAGATATTCTGCGGATTATGCGCCTCTACGGCGGCATACTTTCCCTTCTCTCCTATTTTGAGCGTTTTCCCTACGTGCGAATAGCCCAAAAGTGCAGGCGGCAAATGAGTTACGATATCGTTGATATTCCGAACCACGGTAAATCCTTTCCACCTACTTTTCAATTCTGCCGTTTTCACGCCCCAGAACACCCGAGGCGCGCCAAAACCGTAGCTTTCAAGCGTTTTTCTTAAATCGGGACGGTGATACCACGCGTATTCGTGGCAAAGCATAGCGAGCGCGCCGCCGTGAGAATAGCCAGATATAACGATTTTCTTAAACTCCTTATCGGCGATATCTTCGGCAAGCATCGGCTCGATTTCTTTCCACACTTTCAAAAATCCACGATGGGCAAACCATACCGTTTTTCCCATTCTTTTATACGCTTTCGCTGGAAAATCTAAATTGTTTTTCCAGTCGTTTTTGCCGTCCGAGCCCTCGAAAAAAATATATAGAATATCACCCTCTCTTTTAAGCGCATAGTTTGCAGAAACGCCCGTTTGCGAGTAAGTAATTGTAAGACATTGAGAAAACAGTTCGTAAAGCTCCATATACCCCTCCATTACAGTATATTCTGCAAAAGCAAAAACGGCGCGGAAACAGCTCCGCACCGTTTTTACTTTTTTATTTGCGTTTAGTCTTCTAAACCCTCGTTGAGTTTAGCAAGCAAGGCGTCGAGGTCTTCGCCGTGTACGGCAACCGCCTCGGCAACCGATTCACCGTGCGCCATAGCGCAACCGAAACAATGCATACCTGCCGCCATTAAAATTTCAGGGGCGTTGGGATTGATTTGCAGGCAATCCGCAATCAAAGTATCCGCAGTAATCTTTGCCATATTCTTTATCTCCTTTCGTTTTTTCTTTGTCTTTATTTTAGCACTTTTTCACGGAAATTACAACCGTTTCAAACGTTTTTTTCGCGGAAAATTTTGCCGCTTATATATACCACCACAAAAATTTATGTATCGGCTCGCAGGTAATACAAACGGATTCGCCTGCAAATATCTTATACATATTGCGCTGTATCCGTTCCCATTCCTTGCCGTAGCCCTCGGCTTGCACCGCCTCTTTGGCTTTTGCATAATCGGGCGCGCGAAGTTCCGTGTTATGTGCGTCCGTACCCAAACAATGCACCAAGCCGCGCTTTAAGAGCGCAAAAGCAAGTCGACGCATCTTTTTTTCTAAAAACGCCGAGGTATTCAGTTGAATGAGGCAACCCATTTTCACAAGCGTAGATATGATCGCAGGATTTTTCCAAACCTCTTCATACCGCTCTATATGCGCAATCACGGGCGTGTAATCGGTGTCGCCCACAAACTCGGCAATCCGCGTGAGCAGTCGCTTATTCCAACGCCCCGTAAACGGCAATTCCAAAAGCACGCATTTCGTGCCCTCGATTGCAAGCTTACAAAGTGCGTCGCTCGTCGGATCGTTTACGCCCGACAAATGCACCTCCGCACCCAAGCGCGTTTTTAAGCCGTTCGGCACACGTTCCGTTATCTTTTGCAGTGACCTTTCGCGCTGCTGTAAAAAGCTTTTTACCGAACGTTTTTTGCCGTAGTAATGGGGAGTGAACACGATCTCGTGTACACCCTGCGCAAAAGCCATTTTCAAAATCGCTTCCGCCTCTCTTTCGTTTTTCGCCCCGTCGTCCAAGTCGGGCAATACGTGTGTATGCATATCGATCATCGCGTGTTGTCCTCTCTTGCTATTTTTTTGTTTTCGTTATTTGAAATACTTAACGCCGCTTTCGAATATCTTCATATCGAAATTGCCCTCGACGTTTTTATACAGGTTGTCGCCGATACGTTCGCTGTGCCCCATTTTACCGAGCACTCTGCCATCAGGCGAGGTAATACCCTCAATCGCCCACGTCGAGCCGTTGGGATTAAAAGGCGAAAGCATCGTAGGCTTACCCGAAAGATCGGCGTATTGCGTGGCGATCTGACCGTTCTTTCTCATTTCTTCAAGCGCTGCGATCGGTGCGACGATCTTTCCCTCGCCGTGCGACACGGGCACTTTATATACTTCGCCCACCTTACAAGCGGAAAGCCAAGGCGACAAATTCGACGCCACGCGCAAATCCACCACCGTAGAAACGTGGCGAGAAATGTTGTTAAAGGTCAACGTCGGGGAATCGGAGGTCATCTCTTTCACGTGTCCGTACGGCACGAGCCCGAGCTTGATCAGGGCTTGGAAACCGTTACAAATACCGAGCGCCAAACCGTCGCGGTTATTCAAAAGTTCTTCAAGCTGTTCCGCGATATACGGGTTACGGAAAGTGGTTGCGATAAACTTACCGCTACCGTCCGGCTCGTCGCCACCCGAGAATCCCCCAGGGAACGCCACGATATTCGCTTTTTTGATCGCTTTTACGATACGCTCTACGCTTTCTTCAATATCCGCCGCCGAACGGTTACGCACGACGACCGTTTCCACCTCCGCGCCGGCAAGGATAAACTTGCGCGCCGTATCGAGCTCGCAGTTCGTCCCAGGGAATACGGGAATGAACACTCTCGGTTTTGCCGTTTTGGTAGCGATATTCGTATACTTCGCTCCTGCCGTATAATCGCAGTTTTCCGCCTTGCCCGTTGCAGGCGCAGTGGTCGCAAATACGCCGTCAAGCGCACCCAAATATGCGTTTGCTGCGCACTCGATCGCAACGCTTTGTCCCTCGCATACGAACGCTTCACCGCATACCTGCCCCACGCGTTTTGCCGAAATTGCGGTTTCGTCTTTCATAGAAACGACGAGATCGCCGTAAGCCTCCGTATACAATTCGTCCGCGGTCATA
Source organism: Candidatus Scatosoma sp. (assembly GCA_045588875.1). Classification (GTDB taxonomy): domain Bacteria; phylum Bacillota; class Clostridia; order Christensenellales; family Borkfalkiaceae; genus Scatosoma. The sequence goes on from JAZNEZ010000241.1 coordinate 11,144, forward strand.
TCGAATTTTACGCCCACGCTATTGCCGAGCGCCGACTTAATCACCGCCGCGCCGACGCCGCCGTTTTCCACGACCGTTGCGAACGTGATGTTGCCGTTCTCGATATTTTTATAAACCTCTTCGTAGACTGCTTTCAAACCCTCGAAATCGGGCACGCTGTTTTCGTCTTTGGGCACGGGGATATGGTAAAGCGTTTCGCCGCCTTTGAGGACGTTCGTAATGAGCTTGCTTGCCTTTGCAGGCGCGAGCGCGAACGAAATGAGCGTGGGAGGCACGTGAATACTTTCAAACGTACCGCTCATGCTGTCCTTTCCGCCGATCGCGCCGAGTCCAAGCCCCATTTGCGCGTACACCGCGCCAAGGAGTGCAGAGGCAGGTACGCCCCAAACCTTTGCCTCGCCCGTCATTCTTTGGAAAAATTCCTGTAAAGTCAGGCGGATATCCTGATAATTTGCACCCGTCGCCACCACTTTGGACACCGAACCGACGATCGAATAGATCGCGCCGATAAACGGGCTCGTTTCCATAAGATAAGGGGAATAGCCGTACGCGGACACCGTACAAACGTCCGTTTCGCCGCCGCAGATTTTTGCCGCCATAGCGATTGCCGGCGTGCGTTGCGTTTTACCACCCCACGGCATATACACCGTTCTTGCGCCGATCGTGGAATCGAACGTTTCCGAAAGTCCTTTCTTGGCGCACACGTTCAGATTGGAAATAACCTTTTTCGTCGTTTCCTTGAAATCCAAGCCCGATTTTTTATCAAACCACTTGGTCTTTTGATCGCAAATTTCTACGTTCGCTTCCTGCTTCACGCCGTTCGTGTTGAGAAAATCACGGGAAATATCTACGATCGCTTTGCCCTTTAAGAACATCTTCATTCTGCCCGTGTCCGTAACCACCGCAACGGGCGTAGCGGAAAG
>JAZNEZ010000242.1:0-4700 GCA_045588875.1 Candidatus Scatosoma sp.
GGCGGATATCGTACTCATTCACGACGGCGCGCGCCCGTTCGTTACGCGCGAGGTGATCGAGGGTTGCATACAAAGCGTAAAGGCGTACGGCAGCGGCGTGTGCGCGATCGATTGCACGGACACGATCGCTGTTTGCGACGGGGAGTATATAAAAAGCGTACCCGAGCGCAAAAACTTACGCCAAATACAAACGCCGCAGGGCTTTTACCGTGAAAATATTTTGTTCGCCTACGAACGCGCTTTGGAAAACGAGGACGTATGCACGGACGATTCGTCGGTGTTTGCGATCTATTGCGGTAAACCCCGTCTTTGCGCGGGCGCGCGCGAGAATATTAAATTGACGTACGCGCAAGACTTTGAAAAGGGCGTGGCGCGGTGCGGATTCGGCGTGGACACGCACGCGTTCGGAAAGGAACAAGACTATATCGTTTTAGGGGGCGTGAAAATCCCCTCGGACAGCGGACTTGTCGCACACAGCGACGGCGACGTGCTTTTGCACGCGCTTATGGACGCCCTACTCTCGGCGGCAGGCTTGCGCGATATCGGGTTTTATTTCCCCGACGCGAGCGATAAATGGAAAGGCGCAAACTCTATGCAAATGCTCGCGCTCGTTATGGAAATGCTAGGCGAAAAAGGCTACGGCGTGCAGAACGTTTCTATCGCCGTACAAGCGGAAAAGCCGCGCCTTGCAAAATATATCGACGAAATGAAAAACGCCCTTTCGTCCGTTTTGAAAATTGATCCGACGGCAATCGGTATCACCGCAGGCACGAACGAGGGCTTGGGCTATATCGGCGAGGGCAAAGGCATCACCGTAAATGCGTACGTATTGTTAAAATAAAGGAGTAATTATGCCAAGTAAAATCAAAGCGCCTACAAGTCAATTCGTCTGCTCGACGTGCGGCTACGTCGCACCCAAGTGGCTCGGCAAATGCCCCGACTGCGGCAATTTCAATACTATGCAAGAAGAGCTCGTGCGCCCCGTCGAAACGACTTCTACCGTTCGCACGGGCGTTTCGCAAATGAAAACGCGCGCCCTGCCCCTTTCCAAGATCGGCTACGAAAAATTCGAACGCGAAAAAAGCGGTATCGGGGAATTTGACACCGTGCTCGGCGGTGGGATCGTACGCGGCTCGCTTGTTTTGCTCGGTGGCGACCCTGGGATCGGCAAATCCACCCTACTCACGCAGGTTTCCGCACACCTTGCTCAAACGAAAAAAGTCCTCTACGTATCCGCAGAGGAAAACTGTTCGCAGGTGAAAATGCGTTGCAATCGGTTGGGCTTAAATTCGGACAATCTTCTGCTCCTCAACGAAACCTGTTTGGAAGATATCGAAACCAACCTCGACGGTTGCGAGTTCGTCGTAATCGACTCGGTGCAGGCGATCTACACGGAAACGCTTTCGTCGGCGGCAGGTAGCGTGGGACAGGTGCGCGAATGCGCGGCAAAGCTGATGCGTATTGCGAAATCGAAAAATATTACCTTTTTCATTATCGGGCACGTTACCAAAGAGGGCGCGCTTGCAGGACCGAAAGTGCTCGAACATATTATGGACACGGTGCTCTATTTCGAAGGTCAACCCGAGGACAATTTCAAACTACTTCGCGCCGTGAAAAACCGTTTCGGCTCGGCACAGGAGGTGGGCGTGTTCGAGATGACGGGCGAGGGCGTGAAAAGTGTGAGCGATTATTCCGCGCTGTTTTTATCCGAAACGCGCGGCGTGGCGGCAGGCTCGGCGGTTACTCCCTCCGAAAGCGGAAATCGGTGTATGAGCGTGGAAATCCAAACGCTCATTGCACGCACTGCCTACGGTATGCCCCGTCGAATGAGCCTTGGCGTGGATTATAACAAGCTCGTCGTTCTGATCGCCGTTTTAGAAAAGCGTTGCGGTATTCCCTTTTTCAACGCCGACGTATATATCAACGCGATGGGCGGTATTAAATTGAACGAGCCGTCCGTCGATTTGGCAATTTGTGCCGCGCTTGCCAGCGCGGCGAGCGACGTGCCTATCGATAAATACACCGCCGTATTCGGCGAGGTGGGCTTGACGGGAGAAATACGCCCCGTTACGTATGCGGAAAAGCGCGTGAACGAGTGCTTGAAAACGGGCTTTAAGCGCGTGATCCTGCCTGCGAAAAATATGAAGGCGTGTCAAAAATACGCCGACAAGATCGAGCTCGTGCCCGTGCAATACGTAGGACAAATGGTAAAAGAGCTCGGCTTACGCGCCACGCCCACAAAAAACGAATAACGAAAAAAGCGTTACGAAAACAGCTCCGTAACGCTTTTATTTTTATAATAACTTTGCGATCACTTCGTCGCGGTCTTTCGGGGAGAGATACACGGGGGGCACGTCGAACACCGTCTTACAACCGCTCGCGCCCTCTTTGTTCAGTCGCACCGCCGCACGCGCAAATGCTACGAGCACGGACGCGGTAAACTCCGCGTTGGAATCGAGCTTTAACGAATACTCGATCATGTGCTTATTATTTTCGCCCGTCGCACCGCTACGAATTACCACGCCACCATGAGGCAGTCCGCCGTGCTTTTCGTTGAGCTCCTCTTGCGAGATAAAATGCACGATCGTATCGTAATCGGCGAAATAGTTGGGCATCGTTTTGATTTCCCGTTCAATGCGCGCTTTATCCGCTCCCTCTTTCGCCACCACGAAACATTCGCGCGTATGCTTTTCACCCGTCGTCAGCGTAGGATTTTCTCCTGCGCGCACCCTCGCGAGCGCATTTTCTACGGGAATGGTATATTGCTTGGCGTCCGCTACGCCCTCAATACGGCGTATTGCGTCCGAATGACCTTGGCTTACACCCTTGCCCCAGAACGTGTAATCGTTGCCGTTTGGCAACACCGCGCCACTATATAACCGCGCGAGCGAGAACAGCCCGGGATCCCAACCGACGGAAATCAACGCGACCTTTCCCGACGCTTTCGCCACCTCGTCCACTCTTTTCAAGTGCTCGGGGATTTTTGCGTGCGTGTCGAAACTGTCCACCACGTTAAACCACGTCGCAAGCGCAGGGGTTTGCTCGGGCAGATCTGTGGAACTGCCGCCGCAAAGGATCAGCACGTCGATATCGTTTTTCAGCCTTTCCACGTCGTTCGTCGCGTACACGGGTATACCCGTTTGCGTTTTTACGTTTTCTGGCTCGCGACGCGTGAACACGCCTACCGCAACCATATCGGGACTGTTTTTAATCGCAAGCTCCACGCCACGACCGAGATTACCGTAACCGTAGATACCTACTCGAATACTCATTCTTTATACCTCTTTTTATCAGAACATTTCCACGTAAGCGTCGCGCTCCGCGCCCACCGAAACGTATTTAATCTTGCAATCGCAAGCCTTTTCGATATACGCGATATAATCCAGCGCCGCTTTCGGCAAATCCTCTTTTTTGCGGCACGCCGAAATGTCGCAATTCCAACCCTTAACTTTCGTAAATACGGGCTTACAATCGTCCAAAACGTCGATAAACGGGAATTCGTGAATAATTTTACCGTTCAGCTCGTACGCCTCGCAAATTTCGATTTCCTCGTATGCGGAAAGCACGTCCATTTTCGTGAGCGCGATTTCCTTTGCGCCCTGACAACGTATGCCGTAGCGCGAGGCTACCACGTCGAAAGGTCCAACTCTGCGCGGTCTGCCCGTTGCTGCGCCGTATTCGCCGCCGAGATCGCGCAAGAATTTCGCCTTATCCCCGAAATACTCCGCCGTGAACGGGCCCTCGCCCACGCACGTGGAATACGCTTTCATAATACCGATAGAATTATCGAGTTGGAGCTGGGGCACGCCTGCGCCGATAGGTGCGTACGCCGCGATCGTCGAGGACGAGGAGGTGTAAGGGTGGATACCGAAATCGATATCGCGCATTGCGCCGAGCTGTGCCTCGAACATAATGTTTTTGCCCTGCGCGTTCGCCTCCGTCAAATACGCGCCAACGTCGCAAACGAAAGGCGCGAGCTGCTTGCCGTACTCTTCAAAGTACGCGATAATATCTTCCGTTTTCACTGCCTCTGCTTTATAACCGCCCACGATAGAGAGGTTTTTCCATTCCACGATATCCGCCACGCGCGCATACAGTTTTTCGGTGTTCAAAAGCTCGCCCATACGGAACGCTTTTTTATAGTATTTATCGGCGTAAACGGGCGCGATACCGCGACGGGTAGAGCCGAACTTTTTGCCTGCAAGGCGGTCCTCTTCCAGACAGTCTTGGAGTACGTTATACGGCATCGTGATCACGGCGCGATCGGAAATTTTAAGGTTGTCGGGGGTAATTTTAATACCTGCCTCTTTGAGCTTTGCCATTTCGCCGCAAAGGTGCTTGATATCGATAACCATACCGTTCCCCATAACGTTGACGACGTCCTCGCGCAAAATGCCCGAGGGCAAGAGGTTGAGGATAAATTTACCGCGTTCGTTAATAACCGTATGCCCAGCGTTGTTACCGCCTTGATAACGACAAACGACGTCGAATTTTTCGGAAAGCAAGTCTACCATTCTACCCTTGCCTTCGTCGCCCCAGTTGATACCGCAAATAGATGTAAGCATATATATTCTCCTTTGTCTTTTTTTCTGAATACAAAACGCCTCAAAAACGCGCAAAACCGAGCATTTTTAACAATTCTTTGCCAAAAACGCCCTTTTACCGCATTTTATATGCAACTTATTATACCGCATTTTTTT
>JAZNEZ010000243.1:0-3036 GCA_045588875.1 Candidatus Scatosoma sp.
ACGTCCGCGCGCCCTTTGGGCATACAAGGCATTTTCGCGATCTCCTCCACGGGCGTTAAAAGCAGCTTATCCGCGATCGCCTGCAATTCCTCGGCGGTGATCACCGTGCCCGTTATTTTGTCCGAGGCGTATTCCGTTAAGCCGAGCTTGATTGCAGCAAGCGTAGTCGCCGTACCGCCGATCGCGTGCACGAGTGGCAAAGCAGGGACTTGTCCGTATTCTATTGCCGCTCTTTCCGCCGCTTTTACGAGCGCGTTTTTATCCCTACCGCAAGCGTCCTTTAAGCGTACGACGCCGATATTCACACTCTTTTTATACGTGAGCTTACCTAAATTTTTCACGACGAGCTCGGTGCTTGCGCCGCCCATATCGATCACCGCTCCGTCGGCAATCCCAAGCGCGCCCAAAACGCCGATTTCCGCCTCCGTTTCCCCCGATATCACTTCCACGTTCATACCGCAAAGCTCTTTTACTTTTTCCGTAAATTCGTTGCCGTTTTCCGCAGAGCGCACCGCGGCGGTGGCAAATGCGAATACCCGTTCCGCGCCCTCGGCTTTGGCTTGGTCGTAAAACTGCGCCACCGCGGTTGCCGAGCGCTCGATCGCCTCTTCTTTCAAACGCGAACAAGAGGCAAGTCCCTCGCCGAGGCGCGTGGTGTTCAAACGCTTATATAAAACTTTTCCGTTCGCCACGAACATCAGGCGAACGGAATTTGAGCCGATATCTATTACGGCGTATTTTTGCATAATTGTTTCTCCTTAATTGGGACGAACCCAATTGTTTTGGAACGCAAGCCATTCTTTACCCATTACCGATTCGTAATATTCCGCATCTTTCGTCCCAGCCTTAATCGATTCTTCCAAACGCGCGTTTTCTTTCTCGATCTTATCGATTCTGCTATTGAGCACGCCGATCTTTATCCATTGATAAATCAAAACGCCCAGCAAAATAACGAGAAACAGAGTTGCCGCCGCAACGCACGCCGTGATAATTTTTCTCATTTTCTCTTGTGTCATACCTTTTTATCCACCTCTTGGGAAAGAGTTTTTTCTCGATTTTTTGCCTTTTTTATCAATTTATTTATACCATTATAGCACATATTTTCAAAAAAGGCAACGATTTGGTGCAAAGTTTTCAAATATAATATCAAGCCAAGGAAATATCCTATCCAAATATATACCCTAAAATTAGGAAACCGAAACGCATACGCAAACGCCGTGCAAACACAGGCAAACGCCATAAAAAACAGTATATCCAACGCCGCGCCGAGAACTTTTTGCCTTCCCCTCGGGCAACCGAGCAAAAATCTGCCAAACGCAAACGCCTCGTATACGATTCCCGAAACGAATCCCACGAATATACAAAGCGCAAAAACGGTGAATTGATTGTTCGTGTCCATTTATTTGAACAGCTTTGCCGCAAACGACTTACCGCCGTAAGAAACGCCGCTGATCGTGCCCTCTGCGGTGAACGAGCCACTCGATTTGGAAAAACCGATAATTTTCAATCCCGTGCCCGCCACGTGCATTTTATCGCCGCCGATAAGCTTTAATACGATCTTAATTTCCGAAAACGCCGCAACACTTTCCACACCGCTCACCGTGATCGTTTTTCTTTGTTCAATGATTACCGAATGATTTCTATTTTGATTTTCTTGCATACCGTATTGTATGCGCGAAAACTTCTTTATATGTCGAGCTCGCCGAATTTTTCCAAAAACGAACTTCTCTTGCCCTCGCTCTTATATTCCGCAAGCGTGTCGAGTTGCACGTTATGAATACTTTGAAAAATATTATTCTCCACGTTCGGATTTTCCTTTTTCAACGCCGCGATCAACTCTTTCACGCGCTTTCTTGCGGAAAACGTATCGTCGTCGCCACCCGTCGTTTTTTGCGTAAATTTACAGGTGCAGGCGATAAAATCCAAGCCGTTATGTTCTTTCCAACGCAAAATGTCCTCTTCCAGCACGCAATAGAGCGGACGAATGAGCTCCATACCTTCGAAATTCGTACTCTTTATCCTCGGCAACATACCTTGCAGTTGACCGCCGTACAGCATACCCATTAGCGTCGTTTCGATTACGTCGCTTTTATGGTGTCCGAGCGCGATCTTATTGCAACCGAGTTCTTTGGCTTTCGCGTAGAGATGTCCTCTTCTCATTCTCGCGCAAAGATAGCAAGGATTATCCTCTGCCGCCGCCTCGCTCGCCGCGAAAATATCACTTTCAAAAAGAGTAATCGGCACGTTTAATAGCGCGGCGTTTTCCTCAATCTTTTTTCGGTTCGCCTCGTTATACCCTGGGTCCATTACCAAAAACACGAGCTCGAACGGCGTTTCGCTATGCCTTTGCAATTCCTGCATCAGCTTGGCAAGCAACATACTGTCCTTACCGCCCGAAATGCACACCGCAATCTTATCCCCTTTTTGGATCAAACGATATTTTTTCACCGCAAGCACAAAAGGCGACCAAATCGTTTTACGATAGGTCGTGATAATGGAACGCTCGATTTGTTGATACTTTTTTAACTGCTTGGGCATACGCCTTTCCTTTATCTTTTGCGTTAGTGTAGTTATTATAGCACACTTTTCCAAAAAGCGCAAGCGTTTTTTATAGGACAACGAACATTTGTTTGCAAAATTTTATTTTTGCGTAAATTGCATAGAAAGGGTTTGCGTGCCGATGCGTAAAGTAACGCTTAATTGCCCTTTTTTCAAGGGGAATTTTCGCTTAAACTCCCCGTTTTCGCCCATCGTTAATTGTAACGTTTCTTCCTTTTCGTCGTAAACGTACTTTCCCGTTTCTTCTCGCTTTTGACCGTTCTTGGGGCAATAATAAAGGGAAAACGTGTCGTCGGGATGGAGTTCCAGACGGATATACGAAAATTCGTCCATATACTCTCGTTCGCCGAGTTTAGCGCTTTCGCACTCGTATGCGCCAAGGTGCGGTTTGGTGATATCTTTGAGCGAACCGCCCGTGCAGGCGGAAAAGGTAATCAGTAGCGCGAATAAGTCGGAGGCCAAGCGGTCTTAGGAAGA
>JAZNEZ010000244.1:0-3621 GCA_045588875.1 Candidatus Scatosoma sp.
GCCAAATATATAACCACCCTGCGATTTCACGCCTTTTGCGACAGCGCCCATAAGTCCGTTACCACCACCGCCAAACACCAAAGAATGACCGCGTTTTACCATTTCCGCGCCCATTGCTTCCACCTTTTGTTTGTATTCCTCATCAATCGTTGGCGACGCCGCGCCGTAAACACATATTCTCATTGTCGTTGCTCCTTAAAATTGATCTTTTCATTTATTACAAAGGTTACGAATTTGCGAAGTAAACCTTATTAGCATTTCCCTATATTATTATATCACATAATTCAACAATAAACAACTATAAATTATTATAAATATTTAGAAATTACTACTCACTGCGTGCAGAGCGCAGAGTTTCGTTGCCAAAACGCGTATGCGAAGGGAATACAACGCGCGTTTGTTTGACAACTTGCGCGAACTCCTATAAATTTAGGATTTCGAGTAACTCTCTTTGCACTAGCAAAAGCCCACGGCTTTGTGCCGTGGGCTTTTGCTGGTGCACCGTAAGAGGTTCGAACTCCTAGCCTTTGGTTCCGTAGACCAACGCTCTATCCAGTTGAGCTAACAGTGCATTTTATTCAGTTTTTGTTTCGCGTTGTTCTACATTCCGTAGACCTTCTCGGACAATGCAAGGTGTCCATTGTCCTCGGTCAACGTTCGCGCGGACATATGCGCTCACTCATCTCGTTTGCCTAAAAAGCATTATCAATGCTTTTTCAACAGGCAACCTCGTCGCTCTATCCAGTTGAGCCAACAGTGCGTTTGCGCTTTCTCATCAAAGCGCTTATATAGTATAGAATTTTTTTTTATTTTTGTCAACTGTTTTTGTGTAGGTTTTTATGAATTTTCGGAAATTCTTTTTATCTTTACATAAGCAATGCCGCCGCGCCCAAAAGCCCTGCAAGGTTTCCAAGCTCCGCCACCAAAATAGGCACTTGCGGTCCGAGCGTACCTGCAAACAGATCGCGATCGAGCAGTTTTTGCAAGGGTTTGACGAGGTTATCCCCCTCCGCGCATACGCCGCCGCCCAAAATGATCGCCTCGGGACGGAAAATATTTGCAAAATTCGCAAGTCCGCAAGCGAGGTGCTCGATATAACTATCTACCACCGCCTTGGCGTACTTATCCGCGTCCTTATACTTAAACGCCGTCGCGCCGTCCACGTTATCGGGCGAGCCGATCTCCCACATCTTACTATCCTTATGCGCCGTCATCGCGCGCTTGGTGTCGCGAATGAGCGCGGTTGCCGAGGCGTACGCCTCCAAGCACCCCTTTCTGCCGCAGGTACAAGGCTCGCCGCCGAGCACGATCGCGCTATGCCCCAGCTCCGCGCCTGCCGATTTATTTCCCTCGATCAGTTTTCCGTCCACGACGATACCGCCGCCCACGCCCGTGCCGAGCGTAATCATCACCGCGCTCTCGTAGTTTTTCGCCGCACCGAATTTAACCTCGCCAAGCGCCGCCACGTTCGCGTCGTTAGCAATCTTCACTTTCAGCCCCGTCCGCGCGGAAACGTTTTCTCCGATACGGAAATCCTTCCATTCGAGGTTGTTGGAATAAATCACCGTGCCTGCCTTGCTATCGATCATCCCAGGGACGCCCATACCGATCCCCACGACCTCTTCCTTTTGCAAGTCCTGTCTTAAAATCAGCGTTTCCACGAGCGCGGCGATATTCTCCGCAACCCCCTCCGCGCCTTTCTCACGCTCGGTCGGGGTTTTATCCGAAAGGAGAATATTTCCCTTTTCGTCTACGATACCGCCCTTAATGAACGTACCGCCCAAATCGATACCTACGTAATATTTCTTATCCGTCATAATAAACTTCTCCGTTTTATAAATCGAACGCGATCGCCGTAACGTCGTCGGAATACTTCCCTCCGCAGAACACGGTGAGCGCCGTTTTCAGTTTCCCGATAAAATCCTCCGCGCCGTGCGATTGCAACAACACGCTCTCCGCGCGCTCTATCCCAAACAACTCCCCTTTGGCGTTGGCGCACTCGGTAACGCCGTCGGTGAGCAGAACGAGCAAATCGCCGTGCTCGTAGGGCAATTCCCTTTCGGTATATTCAAAGCCCTGTATCCAGTTGGAAATGGGCGGCGCAGGCGCTTCGATTTCGTTGATCCCCTCGCTGTTTTTGAGTAAGATCGGCGCGTTATGCCCTGCCATCGTATACCGCAGTTTCTTCTCCTCTTTATCCACACGCACCGCCGCCACGGTAATATAAGAACGCTCGTCCTGATCAAGCTCGGCGAACTTGACGTTTAGTTTTTGTAGCGCCTTAGCAAGATCGGGCTCTTTTCTGTCAAACCCCGCTTTCACGAACGCCGAAAGCATACCCGCGGAAATACCTTTCCCCGAAACGTCGGCAAGTACGCCGTACGTTTGACCATTGAGCTCGTACACGTCGGGCAGATCGCCGCCCACGCCCAGACAGGGGATATACGTGTACGCATACGGCACGCCGCCCATACTCTTTCCGGCAGGAAGCAGGCGTTGTTGCATACGCTTTGCCGAAAGCATTTCCCGTTCGATTTCCGTTTCAAACGTACCGTCCGTGATTCCCAAAAACAGTTTGCCCTTTTTATCTACGGGTAATATCCGAATACGCACGGAAATTTTATCCGTTCTGTCGGCGCGTTTTAAGGTGGTGTTGATCGTTTCCGTCTGCTCGCTATTCGTTTCCACGGCGGCTTGCATCACGCGTAAAAAGGCACGCGCGCTCACCCCGTTTTTCGTACCATCGGAAAAGGAACGCCGAAACGCCGCGTTCGTGAATTTCACGCGCAGCTTTCTATCGAACGCGAACACCCCTTGCGGCATTCGGTCTAATATTTTTTTATACGTTCCGTTGAGCATACCCATTTATCTGTAAAATTTCAACCCTCCGTGGACGGAAACGTCAAACGCTAAGTCCTTATATAACTCCCCGTCGAGCTGCACCGTGCACGGCTGTTTGGGGATAAATTGCAACCTCTCGCAAAGAAAATGCTTGGTGAGGGGATATTCGAGTATTTTTCCTTTCATCAACTGCAAAAATGCTTTGATGATTTTAAGTTTCCCCCCGATACAATCGACGATCACGGCGTTCAGCTTTTTATCCGCGACGTCCGCCGTAGGGCAAATGCGTATTCCACCGCCGAACTGCGAGCCGTTGCAAGCCGCCGCAATCAGCACGTCCCGATCCTCCGAAACGCCCTCGCTTTCAATGCGTACTTTGATACCCTTGAACGCGAACAGGCTTTGCACGAGGGAAAGCAGGTATTTGATCTTTCCTTTGAGTTTTCCCGTTTTACAGCGTTCCAAAACGTCCACGTCCATACCGATCCCTGCCACGTTCATACACCGCACGCCGTTCACTTCCAAATAATCGGTGGGCTTTGCCTCGCCGCGCAAAATCAGCTCCGCGGCTTTCGTCGGCTCTAACGGCAACGCGATCTTTTCGGCGAAATCGTTACCCGTTCCCGAGGGGATAAGTCCGAGATTGCATAAAGTGGGATCGGCAATCCCGTTCAACACCTCGTGCAACGTTCCGTCGCCACCATGCGCAATAATTTCCGTTTCGCCCAACGTGGTGAGCTCTTTCACGATACGCGTCGCGTCCTTTTCGGATTGTGAAAG
>JAZNEZ010000245.1:0-1686 GCA_045588875.1 Candidatus Scatosoma sp.
CATTCCACCTGTTTCAAAACGGACTTGGGCGACGCGCCGCCCTCTGAATTTCGCTTATTCACGCAGGTTTCCAAGGATATCTCGTTATATAAATCCTCTTCAAAAAGCTCGCTGTATTTTTGATACTCGTTCAACGGGAAATTATCGAGCACGAGCCCCTTTTCAATACATTCCGCTACGATCTGCCCTACGATCTTATACGCCGAACGGAAAGGCAAGCCTTTTTTCGCGAGGTAGTCGGCAAGGTCGGTGGCGTTGATAAAGCCCTTTTGTGCCGCGCGGTAGGTGTTTTCGCCGAGTACTTTCATCGTCCGCACCATAGGCGCGAGTACTTCCAAACACATTTTTACCGTGTCGATACAATCGAAAATCGCCTCTTTATCCTCTTGCATATCCTTGTTATACGCAAGGGGCAGACCTTTGAGGGTGGTAAGAAGTGCCATTAAATCGCCGTACACTCTACCCGTTTTACCGCGAATGAGTTCCGCCATATCGGGATTTTTCTTCTGTGGCATAATCGACGAGCCCGTCGTATACGAATCGTCCAGCTCCACGAACTTGAACTCCCAGCTCGACCAAAGCACGATCTCTTCGGATAAACGGGATAGGTGCATCATCAAAATCGCAAACGCGCTCATCAGCTCCACGCAGAAATCCCGATCGGATACCCCGTCGATACTGTTTTGCATTACGCCGTCAAACCCAAGCTTTTGCGCCGTAAACGCGCGGTCGGTGGGATACGTCGTGCCGGCAAGCGCGCACGAGCCGAGTGGAGAAACGTTCATACGCTTGGTCGCGTCCTCTATGCGCCCGATATCGCGCAACAGCATCATTGCGTACGCCATTAAGTGATGCCCGAACGAAATAGGTTGAGCGCGCTGTAAATGGGTGTATGCAGGCGCGATTACTTCCGCGTTTTGCTTTGCCTGCTCCACGATCGCCCAAGCCGCGTCTTTGATAAGGGAAACGATTTCTTTCGCCTCGTCGCGAAGATATAAGCGTATATCCACAGCCACTTGATCGTTGCGACTTCTCGCCGTGTGCAAACGTTTGCCTGCCTCGCCGATACGCTTGGTCAGCTCCGCCTCGATAAACATATGGATATCCTCCGCCTGCATATCGAAAGCAAGCTTGCCCTCGTTGATATCGTGTAAAATACTTTCCAGACCGTCGATAATTTTATCCACCTCGGCTTGGGGCAAAATACCCTGCCTGCCCAGCATTGTCGCGTGCGCCATAGAGCCTTGAATATCCTGCGCGTACATTCTGCAATCGAAACGGATAGAAGAATTGAAATCGTCCGCCTTTTGATCGAGCGTTTTTTGAAATCTTCCCGCCCACATTTTTTCCATACTGCTTAAATATCTTTTGCCTGTCGCTTATCACGGCAGGCAAAATACTCCTTGTTTTTTCTAAAATTCCATAACCGTTAAAACGCGATAAGTGGGGCAGATTGCCACAAAACACGGGTTTTTCCCGACGGGAGTTTACAAGTGGTAAACGAGCAAGGGAAAGTTCCGTTTTTGCGGATAAGATGCCCTGCTTTGCGCGTTTCGCTCGGTTATTTATTGTTCTTTTGATTGACTTCGGCTTGTACTTTGATAGGCAACCCGAACAGATTGATAAAGCCCGTTGCGTCCGCTTGGTTATACACGTGGTCCTCGCCGAACGTCGCGATTTCTTCGG
>JAZNEZ010000246.1:0-2911 GCA_045588875.1 Candidatus Scatosoma sp.
CGAACGAAACGGTAGAAAATGCAATTATAACGGAAGAAAGCGCAAACGGGCTTGCATTGACGGTTACAAGGCTTTCTTCCAGCGAGTACGTCAATTATAACGTTTCCCCACAAACGGAAACGGCGTACACGCTCACCGCGACGTATAAACCCTCGTACGTAACGAATGCGGAATTAACTTGGAGTGTTGAGTTTGTAAACTCCGCGTCCGCGTGGGCAACGGGAAAAACTGCCACGGACTACGTAACGGTTGCGCCTGCAAGCGCAAATACGGCGGTTGTGAGTGTGGCGCAGGCATTTGGGGAGCAAATTCAAGTATTGGTTAAAGCGAAAGAAAATCCGAGCGTATCGGCGAGCGTGCTTTGCGATTACCAAGCAGCGGTCAATGGTGGCAATATTGCCCTGTCGCACGTGGACGGTGGACACAGTTCCGCTTCCGATCGGAACGTGGCAATGTCCGATTTTTCCACGGCGAACACGGCAATCACGATGACGGAAACATATACGGGCACACGTACGGTGGACTTTTCTGTGAATTTCGGGGACGGAACGACGCGCCCTGCCACGGATAATAATTACGTTTCGGTGTTTATTGAAAACGCCACTATCTACCAAACGATTAAGACGGGGCATTCGTTGTTGCCGGTGAGATCGGATATAGCAGATATAGTAACGACGGCAGAAACGGGCATTTACGTTGCGTATGAAAAGGGCGACGAGATGAATTTAGATTTACCCTTTGTCGATTTGTTGACGGATTCGGTGCGTACGTTGATTATTGAATCGCGCGATTATATGCTCGGGTATACGACTACCGTTCCCACGAATTGGGATAACGGAGAAACGTATTCCGCGTACTGTCAGTTAATGAACGCTGCCGGAACCGATTTAGAAGGCTTTATATCGTTGGAAGTCGTAGGCTGTAAAGTCGAGGGTAATCATTACTACACCGAGCTCGTATGGCAAAACGGTTGGTTTAAGTGTCCGATCATGTCGCTTACGCTTGATCAGACAAGAATTGAATTTTAAGTTTTGAGGTAATAAAATGGGACGGACGAAAAAGAAAAACAACTTTCTTTCCTTTGTCGTGTGGGTAGCGATCATTGTTGCGGCTTGCGCGTTGATTATGAAGTTCGTTCAAGCTCGTGCGTTTGCCGTGCAGTATAACGGAGAAACGCTCGCAAACGGCTCGGGTGGAATTGAAATGCTCAAAGGCGAGGAATACGAATTTGAAGTATTGAACGCGGAAAAAGGGGAGCAGGGCGGTTACACCGTCAAAATTGTTTCCACCGCCACGAAACAAACGGATTTCTATTATTCTCTTTCCGGCGAATGGGAAAAGTATTCTAACGTAACGGACGATCTGACGAAGTATTTTACGATTGAGCAGGAGAAGAATAGCTTTTCCGTCGTTCCGAATTACGACATAGGCGAGATTCTCAATTTGGTGCACAATCAAACGGTAACGATTGAAGATCAGAGCGTGAAAGCTACGGCAGATTATTTCACAATGATTGTAAGTCTTGCAGACGAATCGGAGAAAGTTTCTATCAACTTCCGTATCGGATATCCGTTGACTTTGGACACGGAAAGGTTGGAGTTCTGACAATGAAAAAAGTCGTACATAAAATCACCTACACTATTATATCCATTATATTCTTCTTTGCGCTTTTAGCGGTAGATTTCGTGTCTACCGCGAAAAGCGCTTTATTCGTTTCCGCGGAAGATATGTCGGTGGTAAATTTCGACGGCACGGATATTTCCGACGATTTACAGGATATCGATATCACGGAATATCCAAAGAGAGAATCGGGTAAGCACGAAGTGATTCGTTTTATGGAATATTGCTATTCCGCGCGTCCGTTCTTGGCGGAGAGCTACGGATTGTATTTGTACGTATACAATCCCACGGAAAAAGCAGTGAAAACGGGAAATGTAAACAACGTCGCGAATATGGCGGTGGACTATAACGCCAAAGGCGAGCCGTCTGCATATGCGAACGTGCCGCTACTGTTTTTGGATCAGACGGATAATAACCGGTTTTTGAAATTCAAAGTAATGGATAGCGCAGGCTTTTTAGATCGAGCGAAAACGTACGCCACGGCGCACGAGGGAAAACGTCGCTACGATATCGCAGGCGTACAGCTCGTGTATTCAGACGGCACGATTGGCGCACACGAAAGTAATGACGAAACGGTAGCAAAAACGTATTATTACACGGGCTTTGCGGCAGGTTGTGGTGGCGATTCAAACACGGAAAGCACGTTGACTTGTGATGTTGAGGAGTTAAAAACTTTATCGTTGGACGTGCACCCCACTTATTACCGCCCAGAGGGGAATAACGGTACGAGCCCATATGTGCGTGATACGTTGCATAGCGTATATTTTGCTGTGCCGAACGACGATTTAGAAAAGTTTGGGGCAATGACAGCTGTTAAAGCTACTTGGTTAAATGCGGTATTAAAGCCAGCTCTTGTTACGGGAAATCAAGATGCGTATAATGCAATTTCTAAATATTTAGGGGTAGAAATATCAGATTTGTCTGATTTTAACTATGCTTATTTAGGCGGAGCTAATCTTCAATCTAATGCGGTATATGACCCTGTTACACAAACAAGCACGACGTATTCGTATTATTTGGGTGACATTGGTTATAATATGCCGATTTGCAACGGGCAGTTTTATAATGTTTTTTATAAGGATAATGCGATTGCTAATACGTTGAATGCTTTATATATGCTTTTTCCGCCTGAAACATTTTCGATCAATAGCGCTGATGAATACGAATTAGCTACCGAAATAATAAAAGAGCAAATGAGTTCAAGCGGTGAAAAATTTGGTGGTACAGTTATCGAAGGGGCAGAAAGCACGTATAGCCGAGCTATTTTTGAAAGTGTAGACGAGGAAATGAC
>JAZNEZ010000247.1:0-2341 GCA_045588875.1 Candidatus Scatosoma sp.
CCCCGTCTTTTATGCGGTAAGTTGCCGATTTATTTTTTGTTGTATCCGACGAATTTACATATAATGCAGTTCCGTCACTTTTGAAAGTATAAAATTCCAAAATCCCGCCATTTCCATAATTATATAAAGTTGCGTTAAAATATTGATTTCTTTCCGTAATACTACCGCTATCAAATTCAGAGAGAAATTCAAAAGAAAGGACTTGGTAATTGTTGTGGAAAATTAAATCAGAGCTGGAACCTTCTATGCGAATCTTGTCATCAATAATCTTATATGTATAGTTTTCTCCGTTTATGTTTACGTATTCTTTTGTTATAATTAATGTATCCCTTCCGCCCTTATAAGTGCCAAGATAGAGCATATCGTCCCCTTTACAAGCCGTTAGAGAAAAAATGCTTAACGCAAACATAAAAATAGAAAGTAACCACAGCCAAAATTTTTTCTTTTGCATAAAAGCCTCCTGTAAATAAAAAAGTGCGCCGACTAAAGTCAACGCACAAAAACGCAAACTCCAATCGTCGCCAAACCAATCTTAAATGAAGCAGGGTTAAACCACACAACACCTTTAAGCGGAATTTGCATTTTATCAAATCCACAAAAATGTTGTGCGCAAAAACGAGTTTAGTATTCCCCTTAAAAAAAGAGAATACCCCTATAATGCTTCATTATTAAATTGATTTGGTATATTTATTATAGCATATATAATTCTTTTAATCAATCATTTAGAGGCTACAACCGAAAAAAAGCACGCAAAAAACTGCCCACGCAATTCGTGAGCAGTTTTGATTTTTGATAGTAAACCGATTATATCAATTCGATAATAGCGGTTTCCGCAGCGTCGCCACGACGTTCGCCGAGAAGATAAATTCTCGTGTAGCCGCCGCCTTGACCGAGCTCTTCTTTACGAGCCGCGTATTTAGGCGCGATCTCGTTGAAAAGTTTGTCCATCAAAGGGTGCTGAATATCCGCCGTTCTTGCCTTGAAGTCGCTCTTCTTTTCGTGGAACGCTTTCACTTCCTGCAAATCATAGGTTTTCGCCATAATTGCACGGCGTGCGGCAAGCTTTTTCGCACCGTCTTTCACGTTCGTTACGGTGATTTCTTTACCCTTGTTGTCTTTTTTCGTTACTTCGAACTCGATATTATCGTCGTACGTGTTCACCGCTTTGGTGATAAGTTTTTCCACGTAAGGTCTGAGCTGTTTCGCCTTTGCAGCGGTCGTTTCGATTTTACCGTACCAAAGAAGTTGGGACGCCAAGTTTCTCAAAAGTGCGTTTCTTTCTTTGGAAGGTCTTCCCAATTTACCGGGCATAATTTTAATCCTCCTGTTGTTTTAATGCGAGGCCGTAAGAATCCAATTTATTGATAACTTCGTCGAGCGATTTTCTGCCGAGGTTTCTCACCTTCAACATATCGTCCTCCGTTTTATACGTAAGATCTTCGACCGTGTGAATGTTCGCTCTCTTCAAGCAATTGTAAGAACGTACAGATAAATCCATATCTTCAATTGTCATTTTGAGAATCTGCTGTTGCTTGTCGTCTTCCGTTTTCACGAGGATATCCATACCCTTGATCGTGTCGCTTAGATTCACGAACAAGTTGATATGATCCTGCATAATCTTCGCCGCCAAAGAAATGATTTCTTTGCCCGAAAACGTACCGTCCGTCCACAGTTCCAGCGTCAGCTTGTCATAGTCCACCGCTTGACCTACGCGCGTAGGCTCAACCGAGTAGTTCACTCTCTGCACGGGCGTGTAGATGGAATCCACCGCGATATAATCCACGACGGGTTTCTTGTTCTCTTTCGCGGGGCGATAGCCTCTGCCTCTGCCGACCGTGATTTCGACGTCTAATTTCGCGCCCTCGTCGATCGTGCAAACGTACTGATCAGCGTTGATTACTTCGATTTCCGCGTCGATATTGAGGTCTTTACCCGTCAAAACGGCAGGACCTTCTTTCGTGATGTGGAGAACCTTTTCGTAATCCTTGTCGATCACTTTCGTTTTGATCGCAAGCGTTTTGAGGTTGAGAATAATTTCCGTAACGTCCTCTTTCACGCCTGCCACTGCGGAAAACTCGTGTTTAACACTGCCGTCGAGGAATTTAATGCCTTCTACCGCCGCCCCAGGGAGTGCGGAAAGAAGAATACGTCTAAGGCAGTTTCCAATGGTAAGACCGAAACCTTTCTCCAAGGGCTCACAAACTACTTTTGCGTAGAAATCGTCGTTTTCAAGCACTTCGAGCTTGGGCATATCCATTTCGATCATTATGTTACCTCCTATATTTCAATTATTTGGAGTACAATTCGACAATCATATGCTCTGCAATCTGGCTGTCGATAT
>JAZNEZ010000248.1:0-3164 GCA_045588875.1 Candidatus Scatosoma sp.
CCCTTTATTATGGCGCTCGGCGTGGGCGTTTCGGCGGCACTTGGGGATAAGCACGATAAGGAAAGCAGTTTCGGCTTTATCGCCCTTTGCTCGATCGGACCTATCCTCGCGCTGGCGATCTTGGGCTTGGGCGCAAGTGGCGAGGTTCCCTACGTCCTCCCCGATTATTCTATGGAAAACCGCCTCGGCTTGGCGTTCTTGGAAACGGTTTTCCATACGGGTAAAGAAGTACTCGTCGCGCTGTTGCCGATTGCGGCGTTCTTCTTCCTCTTGCAATTCTTGCTTTTGAAATTACCGAAAAAGCGTATTTTACAGATCGTGGTAGGCATTTTCTACACCTTCTTCGGGCTCGTGATTTTCCTTACCGCCGTGGCGGTCGGGTTTATGCCGATCGGGTATAAAATGGGCGTACAGCTTGCAGCACATCATCCCGCGCTTTTGATCGGCTTTGCGTTCCTTTTGGGACTCACCGTCGTTTTGGCAGAGCCTGCCATTCACGTTTTGAACAAGCAGGTGGAAACGGTTACGGGTGGCGCAGTGAGTAAGCGTTCTATGCTGATCGCCCTCTCTATCGGCGTGGGCACGGCAATCGCGCTTTCGGTGATCCGCGTGATCTTCGATTTCAGCTTGTTGTATTATTTAATCCCTGGGTACTTTATTTCCCTCGGACTTTCTTTCTTCGTGCCCAAATTATATACGGCGATCGCGTTCGACTCGGGTGGCGTGGCAAGCGGTCCGCTCACGTCCAGCTTTATTCTGCCTTTCTTAATCGGCGTTTGTGCGGCAATCCAAGGCGAAAGCAAAATTTTGCTCGACGCATTCGGTTTGGTTTCTATGGTTGCAATGACGCCTCTCATTAGTATTCAGTTGCTTGGATTTAGAGCGGTTGCGTCGAAAAAATTGCGCGAACAAATTGCAATGCGACGTATTCTGGGCGCGGACGATAAACAGATTATCGACTTTATGTAGGGGGCAGGTATGGCTGTAACGAAAACGAAACGTAATAAAAAGACCTCGGACGTAAAAAAGCTGAAACTCCTCGTTACCGTGGTGAACCGTAAAAAGACGGAATTTTTTATCGACTATTTGAGCGGTTTTGAAGTCAACTTTCAAACGAGCGTACTCGCACAGGGCACGGCGCGTTCGGACACCTTGCACCTCTTGGGTTTGGAAGACGCCGACCGTAGCGTGATTTTCAGTCTGATCCGTGAGGACAAAGCCGAGGACGCGCTCCGCGGTTTGGACGAGAAGTTCCAAAACGTGCGCGGTGGGAAAGGTATCGCGTTCACCGTTCCCCTTTCGTCGGTGATCGGCGTGGCAATTTATCGATTTTTGAGTAATAACAGAGCGCTTGGCGCGGAGGAGAAATAATATGGACAAAAAATTTACGCACGAAGTGATATTCTGTATCGTGAACAGCGGTTATTCCGAATCAGTGATGGACGCCGCGAAAAAGGGCGGCGCGCGCGGCGGTACGGTGCTGAACGCACGCGGTACGGCCGGTAAAGAGGCGGAAAAGTTTTTCGGTATTTCCGTGCAAGAGGAAAAGGAAATCGTGATGATCCTCGTGCCCGAGTCTCAAAAAGCAGACGTTCTGCAAGTCCTCTACGACGAGGTCGGCTTGAACAGCGCAGGACAAGGCATTGCCTTTTCTATGCCCGTAGACGGCGTGGTGGGTTTATCCCCTGCTCCCGAAAAATAAAAATTTTCCGCAGGGTAACCGCCCTGCGGATTTTTTTCAAAATATATTATAAATAGGTTGATTTTTAGCTAAAATTTATGTATAATATTTATATAACTCTAAATTAGGGGGTATTTTATGTTAATAGACACGAATCAAATGCTGTCCGTTTCGGACGCAAATCAAAATTTTTCCAAAGCGACACGTATCGTCGATAAACAAGGTAGCGTGGTGCTTTTTAAGAACAACCGTCCCAAATATATATTGATCGACATACAAAACAATCCGACGATCGATTTAACGGAGGACGAAAAAATCGACGTTATCGCAAAACGCATTTTAGTGAAACACAAAAAAGCGTTTGAGGAACTTGCAAAATGATCAAATTCAGTCAAGAAAAAGTTTTATTATTGCACAAACTGCTCGTGGAAGAAACGGGCGGCGCGGACGGTATTCGAGATTTTGGATTGCTGGATTCCGCATTAGAATCCGCTTACGCCACCTTTGACGGAAAGGAATTGTTTCCGAGCAAGGAAGAAAAAGCCGCGCGCATCGGCGTGGGGCTCGTTTCCAACCACGCGTTCGTGGACGGGAACAAACGAATAGGAATGTACGTTCTTTTAACCTTTTTAGAGGTAAACGGTGTTCCCATCTCCGCAACGGACGAGGAAATCGTTGACGTCGGCTTACGGTTGGCAGAAGGAAAAATGAAATACGAGGAATTATTGCAATGGATTATTGAACATAGAATTTAACGCCAACAACATATGAAAATCCCCGTCCTGTGCAGGACGGTGATTTTTGATTAACCGAATTATTCAGCGCAGTTCTTTTTAAGAATTGCGAGATTATCCATAATTTCTTTGGGCATCTTGTCGCCGAAGTTCTCCGCGTAGTACGTGGTGATTTCTTCTGCCTCTGCCGCCCAACGCTGTTTGTCAACTTCGAGGAGCTTATCGAGCGTAGCCGCGTCGATATCGCAGTTTTCGATATTGATATCCTTTGCGTAAGGCAGGTAGCCGATCGCCGTTTCGCGAGCGTCCACTTTACCCTCGCAACGATCCAAGATCCAGTCGAGCACGCGCATATTGTCGCCAAACCCAGGCCACATAAAGTTGCCGTTTTCGTCCTGACGGAACCAGTTTACGTTGAAGATCTTGGGTTGCTTGCTCTCTTCCACTTTCGCACCCATATTGATCCAGTGCTGGAAGTACTGATCTACCGAGTAGCCCATGAAAGGTTTCATTGCCATAGGATCGTGGCGAAGTACGCCTACTGCGCCCGTCGCCGCAGCCGTCGTTTCGGAGGACATAATCGTACCTACGAACGTACCGTGATTCCAATCGCGCGATTGATATACGAGCGGAGTCGTCGTCGCTCTTCTGCCACCGAAGATGATTGCAGACAAAGGTACGCCGGCTTTGGAATTAAATTCAGGCGAAATACAAGGGCAGTTTTCCGCAGGAGCGGTGAAACGGGAGTT
>JAZNEZ010000249.1:0-3046 GCA_045588875.1 Candidatus Scatosoma sp.
CGTTAGAACCCTGTCCTATGTGCATGGGGGCGAGCTTGAATGCGCGTGTGGATAAAATTTATTTCGGCGCGTACGAGCAAAAGGGGCGGTCGTTGACGGCGGCGCTTGCGGAGGCGCAGGCGTATGCAGACGAATACGCAACCTCGTCGAAAGGAAAATTCTATCGTTGGGAAGCGACGGACGGCACGGTTTACACCGCGGAAGACGTTGTTCCTGCGGAAAACCTCACGTTAAAGGCGATCTATAAATTGCCTATCTACGTGAATTTCGTAAAACACGACGGTAGCGTGGAAAAGGTTGGACCTTATTACGACGGCGATAATATCCCCTCGTATGGTTACATCAACGCAGGGTATATCTTTGGCGGTTGGTATACGGACGGTGGCACGTTAAGCAACGAACAGACCTTCCCCTTCGCGGCAGAGGGTAACTACGGAGAAATCAGCAACGATTTCACGGCAAAGCAATACACCTTCTATTCGAAGTGGACGGCGCAAGAGTTTACAGTGCATTATTATCTTGACGGCACACGTTTCGAAACCGTAACGTATACGATGGATCAGGTGGAGAGTGGCTTGCAGTTGACGGAGCCGAACAACATACCGCTTGGCTACGATTTCGACGGCTGGTACGTAAGTTTCTCTTATCGTTCAAGTGAGGCAACCAAATTGCAAGACAACAAACTCACGCGCGACAACGTGATTAACAGCAACGGTAATTTCGATTCGGAAATTTACTGTTTTGGTTATACCACGCAAGCGACGTATACGATTACGCTTAAAGTGAACGGAACCGTTTGGAAAACGGAAGAAGTAAAATACGGCGAATCGTTGCCGACGCTGGGCATTCCGACCACGACGGGTAAAATATTCGGCGGTTGGGAAATCAAGTCGTCGCCCAATGCAGGTGAAATTGGGGATACCGTTGCGGATAGTTCGGGTAATTGGATGTCCGGATACACGACCTACACTTGGACGGGAAATCTCGTTTTAGAGGCAATTCTGTATTAAAAAGCAAGTCGGTTAAGGCGTTTGCGCCTTAACCGACGGGAAAAAGGAAACATCGGGAAAAAATCCCGTGAAAAAATAATGGAGGATAACATTATGAAAGTACAAATCAAGAAATTTTTCTTGCTTTTGGCTACGGTAGTGATGGTGGCGTTGTGCGGTTTGTTGGCTGCCTGCGGTGAACCCGAAGCGGTCAATCAGCAGTCGATCAAATACGACGGCTACGCGCTCACTTGGGACGCGGTAGACGGCGCGAACGGTTATACCATCACCGTGAACGGCGGAAAGGAATATTCCTCTTCCACCAACCAGTTCTCTTACCCTGCGGCGTCTACGGACGAACGGGTAGAGGTTACCATCGTTGCGAAAAACGGCGATAAAGCGGGCGCGGCTACGACCAAGCTTTTCACGCGTTTGCCTAAGATTGAGGAATCGAATATTTCCTTTGATATCAACGGTAAAATGACGTGGACGCAGGTATCGGGCGCTATGGAATATATTCTGGAAATCAACGGTACGGAAACGCGTACCCCTGCTTTGGAATATAGCGCGTTCCCCCAAGGGCAAACGAACACCATTCGTATCAAGCCCGTAGCGGCAGACGATTCCAGCTTTTCCGAATGGAGCGTACAGCTCATTAAGGATTACCTCGCCGCTCCTAGCAATATCAAATACGACGGTCAGTTCATTTCTTGGACGGGCAACACCTACGCACAATCTTATCAACTTTACATAAACGGCGCGCAGTACGGCGAGCCCGTTACGGGAACGACCTTTACCTACGACGCAGGCAACGCCTCGTTTGATTTGCAAATACAATCGATCGGCGACGGTACGCGTTCTTTCCACTCCGCAATCGGCGATAAAACCCGTTTCGTATTCTTAAAGGATATCACGGGCGTTAAGATTGAGAACGGTATTCTCGTTTGGGACGAGATCGAAGAGGCGACGGGCTACAAGCTTAAACTCAACGGCGTTGAGCAGACTTTGGACACGAACAGCTTTGATAATCTGCCTGCAAACAGAGATAACAGAATTCAAATCAAGCCCGTAACGGAAGAGGGTACGACTTTCTTTGCGAACTGGTCGCAAGAGCAGAGTCTCCGCATTCTCGTTGCCCCCGACCTCAAATGGGACGACACTCTCGTTTTGGACGGTCAAAAAATGAACGTAATTTCTTGGGACGGCGTTGACGGCGACGTAAGCGGTTATAACGTAAAGGTCGTTGATCCTACGGGTGCGGAGAGAGTAGTACCGCTTGGTCCGGACGCGGTTACCTACGGTGCCGGCGAGAAGGGCGAGGCGTTCGAGCTTACGGGTACGTATACGGTAAGTATTCAAACGGTTGCGCCCACGGGTAGCAATTCCTATCCGTCTAAATATAGCGCTCCGGTCGAAGTAATCCGTTTGCCTGCTCCCAACGCAGCTGTGCAGAACTTTATCACGAGCGATCCGAGCGATGTGAAAGAGGGTTTCAGCATTGCTTGGCAGAACGTTTCGGGTGCGTCGGGCTATCAGCTGTATTTGGAAACGGCGGCGATCGGCGGTACGATTACCAACACGGTTACGAAAGTTCCTTACAACGAATTTATGAGCGAAAGCGACACGGCGGCAAAAACGTTTAACTTCTCCGTGCAATCGGTGGGTAACGTGAAAACGTTTAACACGCAGAGAAAGGTAACCCTTTCGTCCTTGACAAGCCAGTCCTTGAAAGCGACGGTAAAAGTCCTTGCAACTCCCTCGGGGCTGGATATGGACGGCTACACGGCGAAATGGACGGCGGTGGACGGCGCAACCTCGTACGGCTTAACGATAGGCGATAAAGCTTCGTCGAATACTACGCAATACGATTTGGCGAACTTGGCGGCGGGCACGTATACCTTGGCGGTTTGCGCAAAGGGTAACGGTGGCGATTTGCTTGCGTCCAACTATACCCCGAGCAAACAGCTCGTTCGTTTGCCTGCGCCCTTCAATATCGAAATCGATCCTATGAGCGATGGAGACAGATTGACGTGGGACGGCACGAGCCAGTACGCACA
>JAZNEZ010000250.1:0-2740 GCA_045588875.1 Candidatus Scatosoma sp.
GGCTTTGAATTTGTTAAAATAATACCGTTGCGATTGTAGGGGATACTATGCCCTTTCGCCGAAATATTTAATTTTCGGACAAGTCGCAACCACTAAATTCGCTTTCTTTGGAATTGCGATAAGGGCAATTTCGAGGGAAAATATATTCCAAAATTTTTACAAGGAGGTCAAATTTATGCCTACTATCAACCAGCTCATCAAAAAGGGCAGAGAAAAGCTCACCTACAAATCGAAGAGCCCTATTCTCGATAACTGCCCCCAAAAGCGTGGCGTATGTTTGTCCGTTACCACGACTTCTCCTAAGAAGCCCAACTCTGCTATGCGTAAGATCGCACGTGTGCGCCTTACCAACAAGCAGGAAGGTACGGTCTACATCCCCGGTGAAGGTCATAACCTTCAAGAGCACAGCTCCGTTCTGATTAGAGGCGGACGTGTTAAGGACTTGCCCGGTGTGCGTTATCACATCATTCGTGGCGCGCTTGACACGGCAGGCGTTGCAAAACGCAAGCAGTCCCGCTCCAAATACGGCGCAAAACGCCCTAAATAAGATAGGGTAAATGTTGCAATCAAAGGATTGCCGAGAACGGTAACTCGTAAACAAAACCGAAAGTCGGTTGCGTTTTAAGACTGAAACCAAAACGCAAAAGACCTACTTGTAATCGGAATATTGCTCGAAAAGCCCCGAATAAAAGTAGGCAGTATGCAACGCAAGTTGCAGAAGATTCGCACTTTTAATCTTTTCAAAAAGCGCGATAGCTGTACTGAAGGGTAATGCCCTTATCAAAAAAATTATCAAAGGAGGATAAAACTATGCCTAGAAGAGGTAACGTACCCAAAAGAGACGTTCTGCCCGATCCTATGTATAACAGCAAAGTCGTAACCAAGCTTATCAATCAGATTATGCTCGACGGTAAAAAAGGTACGGCGCAGACGATCGTTTACGATGCATTCAAAATTATGGGTGAGAAATTAAATATGGAGCCGATGGAGATCTTCAAGCAGGCGATGGAAAACGTTATGCCTGTCGTTGAAGTTAAAGCTCGCCGTGTAGGTGGTGCGAACTATCAAGTTCCTATCGAAATCAGACCCGAAAGACGTCAGACGCTTGCAATTCGTTGGCTCGTCATCAACACGAGAAAGAGAAGTGAAAGAGAGATGTCCGCTCGTCTTGCAGCGGAGCTTATGGACGCGTATAACAACGCGGGTGGCTCTGTGAAGAAGAAAGAAGACACGCACAGAATGGCTGAGGCGAACAAGGCGTTCGCGCATTTCAGATTCTAATAAGAGGTAGAGTATGGCAAGAGAATACGATTTACTTCACACCAGAAACTTCGGTATCATGGCGCACATCGACGCAGGTAAGACCACGACCACCGAGCGTATCCTGTTCTACACGGGTAAAACCCACAAGATCGGCGACACGCACGAGGGTACGGCGGTTATGGACTGGATGGCGCAGGAACAGGAACGCGGTATCACGATTACGTCTGCCGCGACGACCTGTATCTGGAAAGGACACCGTTTTAACATTATCGACACCCCTGGACACGTTGACTTCACCGTAGAAGTGGAACGTTCGCTCCGCGTACTCGACGGCGCTGTTGCGACGTTCTGTGCAAAGGGCGGCGTTGAGCCGCAGTCGGAAACCGTATGGCGTCAGGCGGACAACTATAAAGTTCCCCGTATCGCGTACGTGAACAAGATGGACATCAACGGCGCGGACTATTTCCGCGTGGAAAAGATGATCCGCGAAAGACTGGGCGCAAACCCCGTCATTATCGAACTTCCTATCGGTAAGGAAGACACGTTCAGAGGTATCGTGGACTTGATCCGTATGGAGGCAGAGGTTTACTACGACGATCTTGGTAAAGATTTCCGTAAAGAGCCTATTCCCGAAGATATGATGGATCTTGCGAACGAATACAGAGCGAAACTCGTAGAAGAGGCTGCTTCCGCAAGCGACGAGCTTATGGAAAAGTACTTCGAAGAGGGCGATCTGTCTGAGGAAGACATCATTGCAGGTCTTCGCGTGCGTTGCTTGAAGATGGAGGCGATCCCTATGCTTTGCGGTTCGTCCTATAAGAACAAGGGCGTTCAATTCCTGCTTGACGCGGTTATCAACTTCCTGCCCAGCCCCTTGGACGTAGCGCACGTAAAAGGCACGAATCCCGACACGGGCGAAGAGGAAGAAAGAAGAACGGCAGACGACGAGCCTTTCTCCGGTCTTGCGTTCAAGATCGCGACCGACCCGTTCGTTGGCTCGCTTGCGTATTTCCGCGCGTATTCGGGCGTACTTTCCGCCGGTTCTTACGTGTATAACTCTACGAAAGAGAAGAAGGAAAGAGTCGGACGTTTGGTGCAAATGCACTCCAACGAAAGAAAAGATATTCCCGAAATTTGCTCGGGTGATATTTGCGCGATTGTAGGACTTAAATACACCACCACAGGCGACACGCTTTGCGACGAGAAACACCCCATTATTCTTGAAAAAATGGTGTTCCCCGAACCCGTTATCCAACTTTCCCTTGAACCCAAAACGAAAGCTGGTCAAGAAAAAATGACGATGGCACTTATCAAACTTGCAGAAGAAGACCCCACGTTTAAAACGTATACCGATCAAGAAACGGGTCAAACGATTATTGCAGGTATGGGTGAGTTGCACCTTGATATTATCGTTGACAGATTGCTTAGAGAATTTAAAGTTGAAGCAAACGTTGGTGCTCCCCAAGTTGCTTACCGT
>JAZNEZ010000251.1:0-5977 GCA_045588875.1 Candidatus Scatosoma sp.
ACTTTCAAGGCGTATTTACGATCGGAGAAAAGGTAAAACAGGAGCAACGCGGTGAACGGCAACGCGGAAACGAGCAACGCCGCTTTCACGCCGAGGTAAGAAAAGCAAAGCGCGGAAACCGCAGAGGCGAGCGCAAGGCAGAGCGATAACACGCACAGACGGTTGAACAGCATATTTTCCTTTTGCCTAAGCCAACGCACGAACGCGCCGTTTTTATAACCGCATTGTTGCATTGCGCCCAAGGTTTTCAGCGTCATCAAACAAAACAGCGTGGCACATACGATACACGCGGCGATTCTCGGCATCACTTCATCCATAAAAAAACTCCTCTGTAATCAGATTAAAGGACACGGGATTTTCCGCAAACGCGAAATGTCCGCCCTCTATAATTCTCAAACTTGCGTGCGGAAAATGTTCCTTATAAATTTCCGCCTCTCTCATCGTCGTTACGCCGTCGGCGTTCCCCTCCACGATCAGCACTTGATTTTCCACGAGCCGCGCGCTTTCGCGCAAATCCTCGTTCACTATTTTTTTATAACTCTCTTTCATAATCGGCGAAAGACAGCGGTATTCCTCGCTACCGAATTTTTTTTCGGCAAATTTCGGCGCAAACCTTTTCACAAACCGATATAACCATACCTTGAACCGATATCGCGCGCCACGATTTACGATCACGCCGGCAGGACCCGTTAAAACGATTTTATCAAACAGCTCGGGATCGGAGCTTGCGGCTTTCACCGCCACCCTGCACCCGAAAGAATGTGCGATCACGTGCGGCTTTTTCACTTCCAAGGCGCGGAGCACCGTTTTGAGCCAAATCGCGTAATCGCTCACCGAAAACGCACTCGTCAAACACCTGCTACCGCCAAATCCCAAAAAATCAATCGCCGTTACCCGAAAAAAACGGGAGAAATACGCCACTTGCGCCGCAAACGCCTCTTTGGAAGAAAGATATCCGTGCAATAAAAGTAGATCCTTGCCCTTTCCCTTTTGTAAAAACGAAACGTCGGACAAAATCCCCTTTTCCGTCGCACCGTCCTCCTTATACCTTATAGGTTTTTCTTCATCTCCCACGCGTCCTCAACGTTCTCGTAATACTTCTCTCGCACGCGCACGCGTTCAAAACCGCGCTTTTCGTAAAGTCCGATCGCAGGGGTGTTAGACACGCGTACCTCTAAAAAAACACACTCCGCGCCCCGTCTTTTCACGGCGCGTAAAAACTCGTCGAGTAGTTCCTTTCCCAAGCCCTTACCGCGAAAATCGGGCAAAATTGCAATTCGCAACAGCTCGGAATCCTCAAATAATTGCGTTCCCAAAACGTAACCGCACGGCTCGTCGTCCGCAAACGCGATCACGCCGCAAAAATCGGTACGTCCGATCGCCGAGCGTATCATACTCTCCGTCCACGGCAAACGGAAACACGCCCTTTCGATCGCGGCGATTTTCTCCGCGTCCGTGTTGCTTGGCTTTCGTAAAATTACTTGCATAAGTTTATCTCCGCCGAACTTTTACGCACGTACAGAGCAACGAGCTCGCCGAACGCGCCCTTTTCCGATTTGGCAATCACGGCGTTTTTCAAGCCCTCGATCGGCGAAACGATCTCCACCGCCGCTTTTTCTACAATCGGGAGCTCGGTGCAAGCACGGAGCGCAAAACCCTGCGCCGTAAGCGATAAAATCTCCTCTTCCGTGAGAAAGGCAGGTAGCAAAACCACTTCGCCGTTCTCGTAGCCACAGGCGTAATAGCAATCGTGGAGGGCGTTGATAAGGCATAAAATCTTTTTGGGCGTGCCACCTACCGCATTATATGCCGCGACATCGAAAGAGGTTACCCCCAAAGTCGGTTTTCCCGTCGCAAGCGCAAAGCCTTTCACCGCGGAAATACCGATCCGTATCCCCGTGAACGAGCCTGCACCCACCGCGGCGGCAAAAAAATCGCAATCCTCCACGCGCATTTTCGCGCGCAAAAGCACGTCGTCCACCGTTTCCATAAGCGAAACGGAATGTCGCATAGCGCAATCGGGCAAAAACGCCGTGGTCGCCACGCCGTCTTTCATTGCTACTACGCTCATATAATCACAGCTCGTATCGATCGCCAAAAAGTTCTTCAATATTCTATCTCTCTTTCGTTTTCGCTCAATTTTTTAATACGCACCCGTTTCACCGTCCGCGGCAATAACGGCGCGATATTCTGTGCCCATTCAATCAGGCAAACACCGCCCATATCGAAATAATCGGCAAGACCCAACTGCTCCGCCTGTTCGGGCGTTTCAATGCGGTAACAATCGTAATGAAACAGCCTCCCGTCGTAATCGTTCATATACGCGTAGGTCGGACTAGTTACTTCCTCTTGTATTCCCAAGCCTTTGGCAACGCCCTTGGCGAACACCGTTTTCCCTGCGCCCATATCCCCGTCTAAAAGCACCACGTCGCCGCGTTGCAATCCTTTGGCGTACTCGCAGGCAAAGCTTTCCGTTTCCTCTCTCGATTTTGAAATAAAAACGCTCATATCAATATTATAACAAATCTTTTCCTCGCGCGCAATTAAATTTTCCACTTTTTTAAGAAATTTGAAAGGCGTTTGTATAAAAGTAACGTCAAAAGGGATATCGCCACCATCTTGATAAGGTTAAACGATAAAATAAACCAAAAGCTTTCGGCAAACACCGCCGCCGCGCCCTCGCCCATATACAGCGGAAAATTGATAAACCGATTCGTTAAAAGCGCTACGGTAGTACCGATCAAGCACGCCACGACAAGGCAAGGGACAACCCACTTCAAGCCCTTTTTGAATTGATATACGACGGAGGGCAATAATATGTACGCCGAGGTAATCATCATATTCGCAAATTCCCCCACGATCGTACCGCCGAGCATACGCAAACTTTCTTTGCACACACACACGATCACGCCCTCGACAGGTCCGAGCAAAAACGCGATCAATAAAATAAACACGTTCCCGAAATCAAGTTTCAAAAAGGGCACGGCAGGGAATATGGGGAAGTCGAATAAACTCACCACGTAAGAAAGCGCAATAAACGCCGCCATCAATGCAATACGCTTTGCCGAAAAGCGTTTTTTCGCACTTGCACGCATACCTGCCCCCGTCGTTTGGGGATTTTTCTCCTGTTCTTCCATTACACACCTCGCAAAAAAAATCTATTCCGTAAAACGGACGATCGGGAAATCGATAAAAAACGTACTCCCCTCGCCCACTTCGCTCTTCACTCCAAAATGCAAGCCGTGGCGCTGCAACACAGCTTTCACGATCGAAAGCCCCAAACCCGTACCTTTCACAGGCCGCTTGTGCGTTTCCGACGAGCGGTAGTAACGATCCCAAATAGTCGCAAGTTCCTCTTGCTTAATGCCTGCGCCCGTATCTTTCACGGCAAAACGAAAGGTATTCTCGTCCGTCTTTTTTAAGGACACGAACACCCTTTTATCCTCGCCCGTGTAGTTGACGGCGTTGCCGACGAGGTTATAAAGCACCTGTCCTATTTTCACCTCGTCCACGTCCGCAAACAGGTCGTCCTCGATATCCACCTCGAACGCGTAGCCCTGCGTTTCACGCAGATACGCAAACCGATCGAGCACCTCGCGCGTGTAAGCGGACATATCCACCGTCGTTCTTTTGAGCTCCTGTATACCCGAACGCAGTTTGGAAAGATCGAGCACGTCGGCAACGAGGGAGGCAAGCCTGTCCGCCTCGTCCACGATCACCTGCGCGTGTTTGTTCCGCTTTTCGGGCACGTCGCCGGAAATTTCCATAATCATAGAGGCGTACCCTTTGATCATTGTAAGCGGCGTTTTGAAATCGTGCGAAACGTTGCCGATAAGCTCCTTTTGCATACGGTCGGCCTTGGAAAGCTCGTCGCGCGCAAAATTGAGCGTGTCGGCAAGTTCCACCATTTCCTGCCCGTAATCCGCGCCGTGGAAATCCACGTCGAAATTCCCTTGCGCCAAAAGCCGCGTCTTTCTCGTCATTTCGGAAATGGGCTTGGTCAGCCACCCCGAAACCGCACTCGATAACGCGAACGCAAGTACGAACACGAACACCGCGATAAACACCGTACGCACCGCGATCTGCCCCGACGCCGCCTCCACGAGCCGTAACGATTTTGCAACGTATAAATACATCTCCGTTTCGCCGTAAAGAGAAATTTCCGCGCCGTACACGTATTCCTTTTCCCCCTCGTAGATTACGGACGAGGTAGTGCTTTGCGCAAGCTCGGTTTTAAGCGTTTGCACCTTACCCGTAAAATCGAATATCTCCGTTTCCAAGTCGGGAACACGCGGAAACAGCACCTCACCGCTTTGTCCGAGAATAAAAATATTCACGTCGTACACGCCCGAAAGATAGCGTATATATTCGCTACGATTGCCGCCGAAGATAGGCGGTGGCTCGGATAAAACGGCAGTTTCGATACTCTTTCCCTTTTCGGAAAGCTCGCGCGCCGCCTCGTTTTTATACGTCTGCACCGTGATCATTCCCAGCACCGAGCTGAACAGCAAAACGATCACGAGCGCCAAAACGGAAAAAGCCGCCCACAGCAGAAAGTAAATACTCGTTCCCCTCTGCCGTTTGCGGTAATTTCTCTTCTTTTTGACGCGCTGTTTCTCCACCGATCACTCCTCGAATTTATAGCCCAAGCCACGCAGGGTTACGATAAATTTTCTGTATTCCTTTAAGTTGCCGCGCAGCATTTTGATATGCGTGTCCACGGTACGGTCGTCCCCGTAGAAATCAAACCCCCACACGTCGCATAACAGCTTTTCGCGCGTGAGCGCGATCCCCTTGTTGCGAACGAGATAGAACAAAAGCTCGTATTCCTTGGGGGTAAGCTCGGCTTTTTCGCCGTCCACGTACACGTTCCTGCCCGCCATATCGATTTCCAAGCCCTCGAATTTGAGTATTTCGTTGCCGCTCGGTTTGTGTTCTCTGCGCTTGGTTACGGCGTTAATGCGCGCCATCACTTCTTTGGGCGAGAACGGCTTGGTAACGTAATCGTCCACGCCGATTTCAAAGGCGAATAATTTATCGTATTCCTCGCCACGCGCGGAAAGCATAATCACGGGCACGTCCTTGTGCTTTTTGATCTCCTTAACGGCGGAAAATCCGTCGAGGTGGGGCATCATCACGTCCATTAACACGAGGTCATAGTCGCCCTCGCGGCACATACGCACCGCCTCCATACCGTCCGCCGCCTCGTAAGCCTCGTTACCCTCAAACTCCACGTATTCGCGGAGTACGCCACGGATCATTTCCTCATCGTCTACTATCAAAATCTTCATAACGATATTTTTCTCCCTATGGTAAAATTTTCTATACTATTTATACCCCATCCATGTTAAACTTACGCTACGAATGGGTGAAAACTCAGTGAAAAAATATATTTACGGTGATATTATATCACTTTTTGGGGCGTTTGTCAACTGCTCGCTATCAACGAAAAAACAGAGGCGTATTCACCGCCCCTGCTTTATTACTTATTCTTTTATAATGTTACTTCCTCATCCGTGCATATAACTTTGTTTAACGAAGAGTTGGACTTCCAAAACGAACCTTTTTCAATAGCATTCCATTCTTCCACTGTGCCGTTAAACGTAATGCTCGTTAAGCTCGTGCACTTCATGAACGCATGATCTCCTATGCTCGTTACAGAATTACCTATCGTTACACTCGTCAAACTCGTACAATCACAGAACGCCTCAAATTCTATGTTCGTTACCGAATCGCCGATCGTTATGCTTGTCAACCCCTTGCAACCACTGAACGCATACTCCCCTATACTCGTTACAGAATCGGGTATCGTTACAGTTCCGCTTAAACCTTGGGGCGCATTGAGGATTTCCGTTTTTGCTTTATTATATAAAATTCCGTCTTCGCTTGCATAATTTGGATTATTTTCACTCACAACAAACGCTTGTAATCCCGTGCAACCAAGGAACGCATAATCCTCTATGCTCGTTACTGAATT
>JAZNEZ010000252.1:0-1513 GCA_045588875.1 Candidatus Scatosoma sp.
TGGCTACGATCCGACTTATTTTTTGCTTAAAAAGCCCGTAATCGTAACGAATGGAATATCCCATAGCAGGATAGTCGCCCGTTGCGAGCGCGTCGAGAAAACACGCCGCCAAACGCCCCAAACCGCCGTTGCCGAGCCCTGCGTCCGGCTCTAATTCGTATAATTCCTCCAAGGTCGTGTCGTAGTCCTTTAACGCCTCGGCAAACGCGTCGGTTACGCCGAGATTGAACACGCTGTTTTTCAACGAACGCCCCATTAAGAATTCCATACACAGGTAGTATACCCGTTTTGCTTTCGCGGCTTTCGTAACGGTATGGAATTTATGCCGTTTTTCAAGCATAATATCCCGAATACTCATAACGACCGCCTTGTAAAGCTGGTCTTTCCGCGCCTCCGAGGGCGCGACGCCGAAATAGCGAGAAAGCTTGCCTTGAATAAGCTCTTTCGCTTCCTGCTCGGTGATTTTTTCTTTTTTCATATTCTCAAATCTCTCCTAAAAATTTTATCCTTGTGTTTATCAAACGTCGTACGTATCTTGATATAATTTCTTATATTCCTCTGCCGAACGCGACCAAGAAAAGTCGGTGGTCGCCGCCTTTTTCATTAAGCCTTTCCAAGCCTCGTCGTTTTTATACGTATCGATCGCCTCGTGGATTACGTACAACATATCATACGGATTACAAGATGCAAACGTGAATCCGTTGCCGCCTGCGCCGAACGGTTTGATGGAATCGTATAAGCCGCCCGTTTCCCGAACGACGGGTACGGTCGCATAGCGCGAGGCGATCATTTGCGAAAGTCCGCAAGGCTCGCTTACCGACGGCATTAAGAAGATATCTGCGCCCGAATATATTTTGCGCGACAGATCTCCGTTGAAAGCGATATTAATCGACGCTTTGCCCTCGTATCGCATACCGAGGTCTTTGAAATATTCCTCGTAAGCAAAATCGCCCGTTCCAAGCAATACGAATTGCACGTCCTCGTGCAAAATATCTTCTGCTACCGTTTTCACCAGCTCCAAGCCCTTATGCGACACGAGCCGCGAAATCATAGCGATAATCGGCACGTTTTTCACGGGCAAGCCGAGCATCTTTTGCATTTCTTCTTTACAGACTTTTTTGTTTTCCAAATTTTCCGCATCAAAGTTTGCAAACAGAGCTTTGTCCGTGGACGGATCGTAAGAGGTAACGTCGATACCGTTCAGTATACCCGTCAGCTTAAACGCGTTTTTGCGGATAATATCTTGTAAGCCGTGCGCGTATTGCGCCGATTGAATTTCCTTTGCGTAGGTCGGGCTTACCGTCGAAAACCGTTCGCAACACTCGATTGCCCCTTTCATTAAATTCAGACAACCGTCGTATTCCAAAAGGTAACGGTATTCTTCGGGAATACCGAAAAGATCTCCCAAAATATCCAACGAATACTTACCTTGATATTCGATATTGTGAATGGTAAACAACGCGCGGATACACTGATATTCGGGGCGTTGACAATAGGACGTTTTAAGATAAAT
>JAZNEZ010000253.1:0-3400 GCA_045588875.1 Candidatus Scatosoma sp.
ACGAAAAAAGACACGTTTGGGGTGCATAGCAATAGCATTCCAGACGTTTTTTATATATCGCATAAATTTATTAAAATCACTTGAAATTTTTTGAATTATCTGTTATAATTGATCTAATATTTCATTTAATGAAAAGTGTGAAACGGTTTTACACTGTTTTAAGCCATAAAGGAGAAAAAATTATGAAACAGTTAGATAGAAGATACGGCTTAACAACGGCAGTATGTATGGTAGTGGGAACGGTTATCGGCTCGGGATTATTTTTTAAGGCGCAGAACGTTCTAATTGCTACGGGCGGAAATATGTTGATGGGCGTTTTGGCGTGGGTGATCACAGGCTTTGTTATGATCGCCTGTTCAACGCAATTTGCCGTGATGGCGACCAAATACGAAAAAGTAAGCGGAGTTGTGGACTATGCAGAGGCTACTTGTGGCAGGGGCTACGCTTATTATTTGGCTTGGTTTATGGTGAACGTTTATTACCCTGGAATGACTTCCGTACTCGCTTGGGTATCGGCAAGATATTTCGGCGTGATTTTCGGTTGGAGTATGGTTGGACCTGAGGTTATGACCTTGGCGGCGTTTTTTCTGGTGGCGTCTTTTGCCTTAAATGCGTTATCCCCTAAAATTGCAGGTAAAATGCAAGTTAGCACGACGGTGATCAAGCTTATTCCCGTAATACTAATGTCGATCGTGGGAACGGTCGTAGGCTTGTTCAACGGAACGCTGACGAATAATTTTGCAAACGTAGTCGAACAGACGACGAGCGGCGACGGTGGACTTTTTGCTGCAATCGTTGCAACCGTTTTCGCGTATGAGGGTTGGATCGTTGCCACGTCCATTAACGCGGAATTAAAAAATCCCAGAAAAAACCTCCCCTTGGCTTTGGTGATCGGCTCGGTTGTTGTAGTTGTGGCGTACGTGTTCTACTTTATCGGTGTGGCAGGCGGCGCGTCTACCGAAATACTGATTAGCGAGGGTGCTACGCAGGCGTTCAAAAATATTTTCGGCGTGGTGGGCGGTACGCTTTTGAACGTGTGTGTGGTAGTGTCCTGTTTGGGAACGCTGAACGGATTGATGGTAGGGGCAACGCGCGGAATGTACGCACTTGCGGCGCGAGGGGAAGGACCTGCGCCTGAAACTTTCCGTCAGATCGATAAGGCGAGTAATATGACGACGAATTCGTCTATTTGGGGATTATTCGTGTGTATGGCGTGGCTGCTGTATTTCTACGGCGCAAATTTAATTCCCGAGGGCGGCTGGTTTGGGCTGTTTAATTTTGATTCTTCCGAATTGCCTATCGTTACGATTTATGCGTTTTATATCCCTATGATTATTTCTTGGATAATAAAAGAAAAGGGCGAAACGCCGTTCAGGAGATTCGTGTTGCCTATTTTATCTATATTTGCGTGCACGTTTATGATATTCGCCGCGGTATACGCACATGGTATTGCCCCCTTTCAACAGGCACAGAAGAACGGTAGTTTTTCTTTCCCCGTACTCTTCTATTTAATCGTTTTTGCGATTGTTATGGGCATAGGCTTTTTGTATTCGGACAGATTCAAAAAAATGATCGGCAAAAAGCCGTTTAACGAGGATAAGAAAACGGATAGCGATCAAGAAGAAACCGAGAGTGCGGCATAAACGTAAATGCCGCCAAGATTTTTGAAGAATATACTTGTGTTTTTTTGTTCGTTGTGCTATAATGATACCAAAGAGTAGGGAGTAGGATAGTATGTTAGTAATTTTTTCGGGCGGTTCAGGAGTTGGTAAGAATACGGTAATTGCCGAGTTGTTGAAATTAGAGGGCTTTGAGCTGTTGCCGACGTACACGACCAGAGAAAAAAGAGTGAACGAAACGGACGGCAATCCGTATTTCTTTATCACGAAAGCCGAGTTTGAAAGGAAAATTGAAGAGAACGAAT
The DNA here is from genome assembly GCA_045588875.1 of Candidatus Scatosoma sp. Taxonomy (GTDB): domain Bacteria; phylum Bacillota; class Clostridia; order Christensenellales; family Borkfalkiaceae; genus Scatosoma. The sequence continues at coordinate 1,925 of JAZNEZ010000253.1, forward strand.
TTTATGAGTATGAGCCGGTACACGGAAATTATTACGGAACGTCGAAAAAGCTATTAAAAGAAAAACGACAGACGAAAAACGTCTTACTCAAAGATATCGACGTGTTAGGCACGCGTAATTTGGTGAATAGAATTGGAGAGGATATTAAACTCGTTACTATCTTTTTGAAAGTTGCCTCAAAGGAAGTTTTGGTCGAAAGATTAACGCAACGCAAAGAAAAAGAGATTGAAAAACGCCTCAGTCGTTACGATATGGAGCAATCCCATCAGTATGAATATAATTATATTATCACGAACAACGATTTAGAAACGACGAAAGGGCTTGTGTTGGATATCATAAACTTTGAAAAATCTGCAGGCGAGTTATACGCAACCAAACGCACCAAATGGGATAAATCTCACGTGTATGAACACGCCGAACGATTAAAAAAGGGGGATATGGTTGCGCCGATAAAGGTTGCGATTAAAGAGGGAAAAATATATATTATCGACGGACATCATCGTTATTTGGCGTCTGTAATGACGGGAATCCAAATAGCCAAAGAAGTTGTTTTTGATTCTACGTTTAACGAATTGGAACAAGGTCCTTGGTTAGAGGCTATTGCGTTTGCAAAAAATAGGTTATGAAGAAAATAAAAAACTCGCGGACTTCCGCGAGTTTTTTAATGGAGCTACTAGGCGGAGGTGTAAGGAGCGGAGCGACGGAATAGCGAGCCTACTTTTTTCAACGTCCAATGCGCGTTTTAACTCGCGAGCGTCAGCCCGACCTCGTCCATTTCAAATATGCAGGAGGTCGGCGATTGCATACAAAAAAAGAACGCTCGAAAGCGTTCTTTTTGGAGCTACTAGGCGGATTTGAACCGCCGACCTCGTCCTTACCAAGGACGCGCTCTACCAACTGAGCCATAGCAGCGTAAGCGTTTGCAAACGATTACTATGACATTATATTGAAAAATCAAGCAAATGTCAAGTTAAAAAGAGTACATTTTCAAAAAAATTTCTTATTTATTTAATCGACCTCCATATCGCTATATGGAGGTCGATTAGAATAAACGGATTTATCAATACATACCGCCCATATCACCGCCGGCAGGAGCCATAGGCGCAGGAGGGGTAGGGATATCCGTTACGATACTTTCCGTCGTGAGGAGAGTGGAGGCAACGGACGCCGCGTTTTGGAGTACGGAACGGGTAACCTTGGTAGGGTCGATAATACCGCATTCCACCATATCGCAATATTTATTATTCAAAGCGTCGAAACCGTAGTTTGCTTTCTTGGAGCAAAGCACCTTATCCACGATCACCGAGCCGTCCAGACCTGCGTTCTTTGCGATCTGACGAATAGGTTCTTCCAAAGCTTTCAACACGATCGCTGCACCCGTCTTTTCGTCGCCATTCAAAGATGCAACAAGCTTTTTCACGGTAGGAACGGCGGAAAGGAGTGCGCTACCGCCCCCAGGGACGTAGCCTTCTTCCA
>JAZNEZ010000254.1:0-3760 GCA_045588875.1 Candidatus Scatosoma sp.
AAAGACGGCTTTATGCAGCAGGTGGACACTCCTCAAAATCTTTACGATTATCCCGTAAACCTGATCGTTGCAGGCTTTATCGGTACGCCACAGATGAACTTCTTCAAGGAATCCACGCTTACCTCGCAGAAAGGCAAAGTATACGTAAACTTTGTCGGTAACAACAAGATCGCGTTACCCAAGACGGTTGCGGCGAGAATTAAGAATATCAACGAATATTTGGATACGGGCAAGAAGATCACGCTCGGCGTTCGTCCCGAAGATATCCACCAAGATCAGATGTTCATTTCCAACTCGCCCGATACGGTTGTAAAGGCGCGTGTAGAAGTTATTGAAAAACTCGGTGCGGAAACGCAGATCTACTGCGAACTTGATCACGAGGGCAAGGAGAGCTCGGTTATCGATAACTCCACGCAGATGATCGCGAAGATTTCCAGCCGTGCAGTCGTTGCGTTGAAAGACGTTATCGAGCTTGCGTTCGACGCGCATCACATTCATATGTTCGACGGCGAAACGGAAGCTACGCTTTTGGAACGCGACGAGGGCTACGAAGTGATCGAAGAGAATGCAGAGGGTTCGGCGTTCGTGCCTCCCACACCGCAGGAAATGCGTGCTCGTATCGACTCCGCGCGTATCGTAACGAAAGAAATGAAAGCGCAGGCGAGAAAGGACGCGAGAATGGCGAAACTTGCAGCGAAACAGGCGGCGAAAGCACCCGTAGCAGAAGAAAAGCCCGCGGAAGAAGAAAAGAAAGACGAAGAATAATTCGTAATAAGAAATCCCGTTCTTGGTTTCAAGAACGGGATTTTTTTCACGCTATCGATTTGAATAATCGCACGGCAAGCGCGGTCATATCGTCTTTTGCGACGCCGCCGTACGCATTTAACGCGCTTTCCAAAAGCATATCGGTCAGCTGCTGCGGATTGTGCGCAGGAATACTTTTCAAAACGTCGTAAAGGTCGGTTGTCGAGCCGAACGCACCCGTAATACCGTCGCTTAAAAAGAGTAGCACGTCGTTTTCCATTAGCTCGTAGCTTGCCGTGTCGGGGCGGAGAGAATCGAGTATGCCAAGCGGTAGAGAACCACCCTCCAAAACCTTGACGGTGTTTCCCGATAAAATAAAGCCTACGGGCGAGCCGATCTTGACGATATCCGCTTTGCCGCTGTCGAGATCAATGACGGCAATATCCACGCACGCAAACGTTTCCTCCTTACTGAACGTGAGGAGCTTGTTGATCGTGGAAAGCACCGATTCAGAGGGCATTTTTGCTCGGTAAAAACTTTCCAAGAGGGAAATCGTGCTTTCGGAAATGCGACGAGCGTATTCGCCGCTACCCATTCCGTCGGAGAGGGCGACCATAAACCGCCTTTCGTCGATTCGGAGCACGGAGTGGGTGTCGCCACTCGCCACCTCGCCCGTTTTTTTTGCGCACGCCACGCCGAACGCCGCGTCAAAGTACGGCTTTTTTCGAAGTATACAGCAGAATTTATCCCGACTGAGCGCAAGCCGCTCGGAAATAATCATCGGCGCTTTGCACAGCTCGGACGCAACCGCGGCGATTTTTTTAACGTCCGCTTTTCCGAACGTGATTAAGGAAAGAGTAGGGTTGTCCTCTTCGCCGTAGACGAGTACTTCCGAGCATACGACACCTACGCTTAAAAGGGCGATATTGAGCGCGCGTTCTTTATCGGTATAAATGCGCAACGGCTCGCTTTGTTCAATGGCGAGCGTTTTAAGTATTTCACTCACGCCCTGCGCCTGCCCTGCAAGGAGCGCTCTGCCTGCCGCGGCGTTTTCCGTTTCCGTCATATATTTGGTGTAATCCCCGATCTGACGGTTGACTGCGTAAAGCACGCCGCTTTGATTCACGCAAACTTCGGCAAGACGGGAGGGAACGTCGATCAGGTTGGCTTTGCCTTTCAAACATCCCACGTCGATCAGCTTGCCAAGCTCGTCGAACACGCCCTTGCGCCCACAGGCACGGTATTGCGGACAGGTTTTGCAGGTTTCTTCCTTGACCAAACCGCGAATATATTCCTTTGCGCCCTCTTCCGCCTCCGTCGTGCCAAGCGCGGCAAAGGTCGTTTGAATTTCGCGGAATACGGACGAGATTTCGAATAATTGTTCCCCGATCGCCGCGCGGTTACGGTTGATAGCAATTCGGGATAAGTGCTTTTCACGGTAAAATACCAGCCTGTTTTCCAGCTCCCGAATTAAAGGCGTGGGAATGAGTATGAATAAAAGGGTGGGTAGAACCACCGAAAGCAACGATTGCACGAGCAGAGAGGTTTCATAAGAATAAAGCCCGTCGAAATAGCCGTAGACGAAAAATACGCCGAGCGTGGCGAGGGCGGCGGCAAGCCGTCCCGATTTCATAAACAGGGTGATCGCCACGCCGTAGAAGAAAAAACGTTCGGGGGAAAGGTTGCCCACGAGCGCAGGGGGTAGGCTCAATACGAATGCGCAAACGATTGCACTCGCGTCTTTGGTGGCACACGCGAATACGAGTAAAACGAATAATGCGATACCCATGTACGCGTTCACGCTCAAAAATCGGCAGATGCCCACGCCGACGAGGATAAAGAAAAGTACGTTGAATACGATTTCGTCGCCGGACAAACGGCATTTGAGGAATTTTTTAAGTAAGGCTTTGATCGCCACGGTAAACACGGCGGAAAGCAGGAATACGCACGCGGAAATCGCAACCTTTTGCGGCAAAGCGCCGAGCGTAAAGCCGATATCAAAGGGTAAGCGATAGGGGGTGAACGACGCGAATACCACGAATCCGCCAAGGGAGAGGGAAAGACAAAGCAGGGGCACAAACCAAGTCTGTTTGGCGCTATGCTTGCGCAGCCGCCGTTCGATTAAAAATCCCGTGGTCAGCAAAACGGCTTGCGCGGCGGCGAGAATAATTTCCGTCCAGCCCGATTGGGGCAGAGAAACGAGGAAGAACGCAAGCGAGGCGATCACGGGGGAAAGTCCCGCCGCATTCATTGCGTAAACGAGTGCAAGTCCGAACGGCTCGCCGTTATCGCCTATGTAACGCAAAAATAAAAGCGCCGCGCTGAAAAGGAAATATAAAAGTACGCGAAAGTAGTCGGTATTTTTTTTAACGGTCATAGAAAACCTCCGAAAATTTTATCACTCTATCGATTATAAAACAAAAAAAAACGCGTAATTTATATTTTTTGCAAGAAAAAACAACGATTTTCACGGATTTACGTGCGTGCACTTGCTTTTTTTGTAAGGATTTGATATAATAATATCGATAAAAACCAAGGAGAAAAATTTATGGCTACTATTTCTGTAAAAAAATTAAATGCAAACGCGATCCTGCCTACCTACGGCTCGGAGTTTGCCGCAGGGGCTGATCTTTACGCTTTGCCCGATCAAGGCGAGCTGATATTTGCACCGAACGAAACCAAATTCGTGCATACGGGGCTTGCAATGGAAATCCCCGAGGGGTACGCAGGCTTGGTGTACGCGCGCAGCGGACTTGCCTCCAAGCGCGGTCTTGCACCTGCGAATAAAGTGGGGGTAATCGATTCCGATTATCGCGGCGAAATTATGGTCGCTCTGCACAACCATTCGGGTGTAGAACAGAAAATCGCGGCAGGCGAGCGTGTGGCGCAGCTCGTCGTTACACCCTTTTTGAAGGTCGATTTTGCGCTTGCGGACGAGCTTTCCGACACCGTTCGCGGCGTTGGCGGATTTGGGAGTACGGGGACGAAATAAGGCGGTTTTGTTATGTCGATGAGA
>JAZNEZ010000255.1:0-3038 GCA_045588875.1 Candidatus Scatosoma sp.
CAATCACCGTATTTATGAAAAAATGCCTGTAAAAGATTTTTTAACGCTGGCATTTGAGAAACTGAAAAAATTACAAAGTTTATAATAAAAACCGCGGTTATTAATAACCGCGGTTTTCGTTATTTTATCAAATCTTTTATCACTTCGCTTGCTATGATCAAGCCTGCCACGGAGGGCACGAACGAAATACTTGAAGGCACGTCGCCGTCCGTTTTATGCGGTTCTTCGGTGGAATATACCACTTTCACGTGCTCGATACCGCGCTTTTTCAATTCTCTGCGCATCACTCTTGCAAGCGGACAAACGCTTGTTTTGGAAATATCCGCGACCGCAAACGCCGTGGGATCGAGCTTATTTCCCGTACCCATGGACGAGATCACGGGTACGTTCGCCGCTTTCGCGCGCTCAATCAGTGCGATTTTGCCCGACACGGTATCGATTGCGTCGATCACGTAATCGTAGTGCGAAAAATTAAACGCGTCTGCCGTTTCGGGCAAGAAAAACACGTTATGCGTGCGCACCTTGATTTCGGGATTGATATCTTTCACGCGCGCCGCCGCCACCTCTGTTTTGAGCTTTCCGAGCGTGGAATGGAGCGCAATAATCTGACGGTTAATATTCGATTCACTCACCACGTCGTTATCAATAAGATCCAGCGTGCCCACGCCACTACGGGCAAGCGCTTCCACGACGTAACCGCCAACGCCACCTACGCCGAACACTGCCACGCGCGCTTTTTTGAGTTTTTCTATCCCCTCTGCGCCGATCAATCGTTCCGTTCTTGAAAAAATTTCCATATTATTCACTCCAAGCCGACGGTAAGTCGCGATTATTCTTAAACCAATCAGTATCCTTAAACAGCGTATTATTATTCGAGCATTGTACTCTCACTTCCCCACCGTCCGACGATACCACGATATTGCCGTTCATAGATTCGTAGCCGTTTTCGTCATCGGAAACGATCGTAGTTACGTATACTTTATCCGTATATGCGGCGATCCGATCGACAAACGCTTGCGAGGGAAACATATTCGCAACGTTGTCGGTGTATTCGTCGCTACCGCAACAACAACACACGCACACGATTTGAGGCTGAATTACTGCAAGTAACGTTTCCGTAGAAGAAGTCGGACTGCCGTGGTGTCCACCCTTGAACAATTTGCATTTGGGCAAGTTGTTATTTTCCACAAGCGACTGCTCGCCCTCGTGTTCTAAATCGCCCGTAAATAAATAGTGGTTGTTGCCTTGGGAAAGGAGCGTACAAACGGAATAATCGTTTTCGTCGCTCGTTTTTTCTTCATAAAATTTTTGATATAAAATATTGAGCGTGATTCCCTCTGCCAACTCGTAGCTACGCTTTGCGCCGCTTTCATTATTCCAACATTCCAAAGCGGTATAATGCACAGCCCCCGCCTCCACTTCCTGATCGCGCAACGCCTCGTAATCTTTTCGAATTTGCGAGGTCCTGTCCGACAAGGGATAATCAATGATCGTTTCACAGACGAAACTTTCAAACACACCGTCTGCGCTCGTCGTGCCGACAAAGCCTGCAATATGATCTTCGTGCGCGTGCGTGGCGATTACGTATTCTAAAACCCCGTCCGTACAATACCTCTGAATATACGGCACGATCGTCGCCGCCGAGCCTTTTCTTGATCCTGCATCGATTAAGACCTCGGTATTTCCCGTTTTAATCAAAGTGCAATCGCCCGTATATTTATTCCCAAGCTCTAAAAAATGTATTTGCAGGTCGTCGGTGAGAATATCCTCTTGCGTTTCTTCCTGCGGCAAAATAGCGTCGAGAAACGGAATATGGATCACGCCTTTTTTATGCAGAACGCAAACGCCCACGATTGCCACGACGAGCAATATTGCGACGAGCACCAAAAACGGGTGCTTTTTCGCCACTTTTTTGATTTTTCTCCGCACTTTTCTATTCGTTCTTTTCGACATACTCTCTCTTTTTTGCAAAAACCGCCGTCGTTATTCGCGACGGCGGTTTCGCCTATATTATAATTTCTTTTTCTTTTCCAAGACCGTTTACATAGATTCGTGAATGGTTCTGGAAATAACGTCGTCCTGCTGTTCCTTCGTAAGTTTAATGAAGTTTACGGCATAACCCGATACGCGAATGGTAAGCTGGGGATACTTTTCAGGGTGTGCCTGCGCGTCCAAAAGCGTATCACGGTTGAAAACGTTTACGTTCAGATGGTAACCGCCGTCGCCGACGTAACCGTCTAACATGTTCACCAAATTATCTACTCTGTTCGACATATTTTTTTATCTCCTTTTTATTTTATTATATGCTTTTGCCCTTAGTCCTCTTTACCGAGCGACCCAGGCGTAATCGAGAAGGTGTTGGAAATACCGTCTCTCGAATACTCGTAAGGAAGTTTAGCAACCGATTCCAGCGACGCCAAAGCACCGTTGCAATCTCTGCCGTGCATCGGGTTTGCACCAGGGGCAAGCGGCGTTCCAGCCTTTCTGCCGTCGGGCGTGTTACCCGTCTTTTTACCGTATACGACATTCGACGTGATCGTAAGAATCGAGGTCGTCGGAACGCTGTCGCGGTAGGTGTAGTGGCTCTTAACCTTGTTCATAAACGTTTTGAGCAGCCACACCGCAAGCTCGTCCGCGCGATCGTCGTTGTTACCGTATTTAGGGAATTCGCCCTCGATACGGAAGTCTACTACGATACCATCCTCGTTACGAACGGGGTAAACTTTTGCGTACTTGATTGCCGACAGGGAGTCCGCCGCGCAGGAAAGACCTGCGATACCCGTTGCGAAGAAACGACGTACGTTTGTGTCGTGCAAGGACATTTCAAGCGCCTCGTAGCTGTACTTATCGTGCATATAGTGGATAAGGTTAAGCGTGTTCACGTAGAGGTCGGCAAGCCACGTCATCATGTTTTCGAATTTTGCGGTAACTTCGTTGAAGTCGAGTGCGTCGTTGCTCGTGATCGCCGCAAATTCGGGGGATACCTGCATAGGTTTACCCGTCTTTTTGTCTTTCATAAGCTCGTCTTTACCGCCGTT
>JAZNEZ010000256.1:0-2460 GCA_045588875.1 Candidatus Scatosoma sp.
CTCTGCGTAGAGATAAACGTTCGTGCTCGTAAGCATATACAAATTTCCGTACGCGTCCGAAGCGAGCGCCTTGGGTGAGGGAACGGTCTTTTCCGCCTCCGCGGACAACGCCCATTCTTCTCCTTTCGTCAGCGAATAGAACCGCGCCTTATCGGTGGCAAGATAATATTTTCCGTAAACGCCTGCCACGCCCACGATATTGCCGTTGAAATTTTCAAACGAGGTAAGAACCGCGCCGTAATTTTCAGCGGAAAGATCGTAAAGAATCGCCTTTTCGGCGTTGGCTGTGAGTAGGGTTTCGTTATATGCCGCTAAATATAGCGCGTCTATTTCCGTGTGGATAGGCGTTTCAAACGCGCTTGTTTCACGGTTATACACCGAAATACGGTCGTTGCCGTTATCCGCTATAAACAGCTTGTTTCCGTCAAGGAAAATTTCCTGCGCTTGATGCAAGCGATTGACGGAATCGGAATGGGAGCAGATTTCGAATGAGGTGAACGCGTAGTCCTGCAAGGAATATTGCCGCACCGCGCTACCCTTGATTGCGTAGAAATGTCCCTCGTATGCGGCGAGGGCGGAATAGTTGCCCGTTTTATCCGCCGTTTTTGCTTGTTCGGGTAAGCCCGATAATAAATAGGTGTAGAAATTACCTGCGGTGGTGGTGCAGGCGAATACGTCCTCGTGAATGGACATATATTCGATCGGCTCGGTAAACGCCGCTACCTGCGCAGGGGTGGCGGAAACGGGATCGATTTTATAAAGGATCTGCGTTGCGCCGTTGTCCGTGAAATACAGTTCGTTATTCCAAAACGCCAGCACGGGATCGCGCGGTGCACTCTGCAAAAGCAAGGGCGTTTTCGGCGCGCTGTAATCGGCGAGCGAGGTGGAATATAAAACCCCCGTCGGACCGGCGAAATACAACGCCTGATCGTGAATGACGAAAGTGTCGCAGGCGATATCCTCGAATTTCGTCGTGGTGAAATCGTGCACGTTGAGCTCGTAGAAATTATCCCCCGACGAGCTATCCGCATAGTACAATTTCCCGTTAGAGGCAAATTGCAGTTTTTTTACCTCGTCCTGCGTGGCAATCCCCGATTTTTCGTGTTGGAATACTTCGTATTCTTCGGTTGCGCGGTCGTAAATGTAAATGCAGTTTCCGTCCGCAATCGCCGTGTGATTTTCACTCACCGCTACGTCCGTGGGGGAGATCAAAGGCAGGTATTCTTCGTACGTGCTCGGCACGACCAGCTCGTCCGTTTGCGCGCTTTCTTCCGCGACAACCGACTTCGCCGCGAACGGCAAAACCGTCGCGGATAAAGCGAGTATGGCAAGCGATAAAAATACCTTTTTCTTCATACTCTTTTATTATACCACGATTTATCAAAAAAAGCAACGGTTGAAAAGAATTTTTTCAATCATTACTTTTTTTGGAAAATTTTTCAAAAAATTTTATTAAACAGGCATAATGTTGTCATATTTAACCTGCTATAATACAATCAAAAGCGAACAAATGTTCGTATTTTTTCAAAAAAGTGGCAGAGGTGTCTTGCAATTTTGAAAATCTATGTAATAATTCAGTGGCACGGGGGAAAAGTGGGAATGAACGGAAAGAGAGGTGATCGGAATTGAAGAATTACGTAAAGGCGGTGTTATATGCGTATCCGTTACTCAAAAACGTGCGCGAGGACTATGGCGAGCATATTAAAAATAAAGCCCTGCTTTCCTATCGGGGCGACAGACCGACGGAAGAGCTTGCTGAATACATACTTTCAGAAATCTTGGAAAAGGAACGTTTGGAATGGTTAAAAGGGTGCGTGGAAGAGGTGCTTACAAGGTTGGACGACGTAGAGCGAACTTTGCTTGCGATTAAATATTTTGGCAAGAAACGGAAAATTAAAAAAACCACGTGCGCCTCTTCGAGTTCAGGCTTTGGGGCTTGGAGTGAACGGAAGTATTTCCGCAGACAAAAGAGGCTAGGGGACAAGGTGGGCGGAATGCTCGTAGCTTTGGGCGTTAGCGAAAGTGTGTTCGAAAGGGACTTCGTTACAATGGGGATATTCCAAAAGATTTATCCGTTCGTATGCGAGGGGAAAGATCAACGCATCACCCAAAGCGAACGGCGTTGGATAGGGATATGATTATTCGTCGGAATCGTAAGGTTGGCGTTTGGACGGGCGCAAAATAAGCGCTGCGAGCACGGGCACGAGCAGGCACAGCGCGACCAAAATCGCGATTTGTGCAGGAGAAGATTGTTCCGTGCCCTCCTGTTTGGGGTCTGCCTCTTCGCTCGGTGTTTGTTGGGCAAGCCATTCGGCGTATTCGGAGTTTTCCTCGTAGGTTAAATTTTCCGGCTTGGGGATATAGCCGAACGCCTCGCCGCGGAGTACGTAGCAATACGTTTCCGAGCCGATACGGTAATCCCCGTAGTACGCGCAGGTGAGCGTGATTTGGTTGAGAAAG
>JAZNEZ010000257.1:0-3997 GCA_045588875.1 Candidatus Scatosoma sp.
TAGGTTCAAGCACCTCTTTCGCGCGTTTTAATTTGTTATACGTTTTGAAATATTTTTGTGCGTTTTTCGAGGGGGAAAGCTGATGATCGAGGGCGATTTTCACCGTGCCACCCGTTTCCGCGTACCAATTTTCCAGCTCAATCGATCGCATACCCTTTTCTATTCTATATAAATTCGCCGTTAAAAGCTCCCCCTTAATACGGTTTTCTTCCGCCTTTTCCGCGTCCTTTAAGCGTTCGAGGATTTCCTGCAAGCGTTTCGCCGCTTTCTTTTTCAACGTTCTCGCCGCGCTTTCCAGCCTGCGTTTTTCGTCATCAAAGCCCTCTTTATTTTCGCGCTGGGTGTAAAATTCGTCCTCTGCCTTACAAAGGGAGGGCATAGGCTCGCCGCCCTGCACAGGGAATGCAAAAAAGTCGGTGAAAACGCCCTTTTCTTTTTTTAGACAAGGCTCGCAGGGCGCGTTTTCGCAAAACTCGCCGATAAACGCCCAAAGGGGCATTTTCACCCGTTTTGCGCGCGCGACGATCTCTCTTGCGGTGGGCAGAGCAAGCCCCGAAACGCGTTCGAAAATAAAGCGCGCGAAGTCCTCGTCCTCGTAGCCCTCGGGGTGCACTTCTTCAAAGTTTTTTTCAAGTGAACGCATACCTGCCCCGTCGAAAGGGGAAATTTTGTCCTGCGGAACGGGGTATTCGTAGCGCGCGCCGGCAAGCAGCACGCGGTGGCTTTCGTCGAGGAGCGCCGTCGTTTTCAATGCGCCGAGCACTACTCCTTTTTCCGTTAGAACGATATTCGAGTATTTGCCCATAATCTCACAATGGAGCACCCGTTCGCACTGGGAAAAATCGCTCGTGCAAAGCAGAGTGATTTCGATAATACGCTCAAACGCGTACTGACGGACGGATAAAATTTCCGCGCCCTGCAAGTGTTTGCGCAGTAGCATACAAAAATTCGGCGCGCTCGGCGCAGGCTCTTTCTCGGTCGCCGACAAACAAACGCGCGCGTTCGACGCATTTGTGCTTAAAATGAGTTTAACCGTCGATTTTCCGGTGTATATAATAAAGGTGAGCTCGTCTTTGTTGACTTGTGAAATGCGGTTGATCTTTCCCCCCGTTAAAAATACGTTGAGCTCTGCCGATAAACGGCGTATGTGAAAAGCGTCCTGCGGCATAACGTCTCCTTTTATAAAATCTTTTTCTTAAATTATAGCGTAAATTTCCGAAATTGTAAATAAAAACGCATTATTTTCTTTGATAAATGTGGTAAAATGTATGGAGCAAAGCAAAAAAATAAAAATTTCAGCATAAAAGCAGGAGAAAAGCAGTTATGAAACACACTACCAAAGCGGCAGAAAAAAGTACCGTAAAGATCACCATCAAGTTCGACGGTGAAGAATGGAAAGCAGCGCAAACCCAAGCGTACCTCAAAACGAGAGGTAAGTTTGCCATCAACGGGTTCCGTAAAGGCAAAGCGCCTAAAAACGTAATCGAAAACGTTTACGGTAAGGGCGTTTTCTACGAGGACGCGCTCAATTTATTGTTCTCGGAGCATTACAACAAGATCCTTGACAAGAACGAAAAGAAATTTACCGCAGTCGGCGATCCCGACGTTTCCGTGGAAGCGCTTTCCGACGACGGCGTTACCCTCGTGGCGGTCGTACCCGTAAAACCGGAGGTAAAAATTTCCTCGTATAAGGGTATGAAAATCAAGCAATACGCGTATACTGTTAAAGATGAAGAAGTAGACGCAGAGCTCAACCGTTTGCTCGATAGAAACGCGCGCAAAGTGCCCGTAACGGACCGTGCGGCGCAAAACGGCGATATCGCGAATATCGATTTCGTTGGTACGGTGGACGGCGTGAAGTTCGACGGTGGCGAGGCGGAGGGCTTTGATCTTACCCTCGGCAGCGGTCAGTTCATCCCTGGGTTTGAAGATCAGGTCGTGGGTATGAATATCGGTGAAACGAAAGACGTGAACGTAACCTTCCCCGAAAATTATCAAGCGGAAAACCTCAAAGGTAAGCCGGCGGTGTTCTCCGTGAAACTCAACGCGATCCAAGGCAAGGAATTGCCCGAGCTTAACGACGCGTTTATCAAGGACGCGACGGGCAGCGAAACGATCGACGAATACAAGGCGAAAACCAAGGAAAGACTGCAAAAGAGCGCAGACAAGAGATCGGTTGACGAAACGGAGAATAGTATTTTAGAGGCGATCACGGCGAACGCGGAGGCGGAAATTCCCCAAGCTATGATCGAAAAAGAAATCGACGGGCTCGTACAAAAGTTTGAATATCAGCTTATGTATCAGGGCTTAAAACTCCAAGACTACCTCGATTTCCTCAAAGTTACCCTTTCCGATTTCAGAAAGAACTACGAAGAGCAGGCGAAAAAGAACGTGATGAATCAGCTCGTGATTTCCCAGCTGATCAAGGAAGAAAATATCGAGGCGACGGACGAAGAAGTAGACGCGAAAGTTGCAGAGCAAGCGGCGTCCGTGAACAAGTCGGCAGAGGAATACAAGAAAGGTATGGATCCCCGTCAGTTCGATTATATCCGCAGCGATATTATCATCACCAAACTCTTCCAAATGCTCAAAGACAATAACGAAATGTATATCGAAGAATAAGGATAATTTATGGAAAAAAACGTTTTAGTCCCCTACGTTGTAGAACGTACCTCTTCGGGTGAGCGCACCTACGATCTCTATTCCAGATTGCTTGACGACCGTATTATCTTTTTAAGCGGCGAGATTAACGACGCCGTGGCAAATACCGTCGTGGCGCAGCTCATTTACCTCGAAGGGAAAGATCCCACGAAAGATATTTCTTTGTACATCAACTCCCCTGGGGGGTCGGTGTCGGCAGGTATGGCGATCTACGATACGATGAATTATATCAAGTGCGACGTTTCCACGATTTGTATCGGGCTTGCGGCGAGTATGGGCGCGTTCCTCTTATCCAGCGGTGCGCGTGGCAAACGGTTTGCCCTGCCGAACTCGGAAATTATGATCCACCAGCCCCTCGGCGGCGCGCAAGGTCAGGCGAGCGATATTAAAATTCAAGCGGAGCATATTTTGCGCACGAAAGCCAAACTGAACCGTATTCTTGCAGAGAACACGGGAAAAGATCTCGCAACCCTCGAACGGGATACGGACAGAGATCATTATATGTCCGCGGACGAGGCGAGAAACTACGGCTTAATCGATAAAGTATTCGTCAGAAGATAAACGAAAACCGCGCAAAGCCATCGGTTTTGCGCGGTATTTTTCCCAAGCAACAAATTATCCCGTCCGTGCATAAGATAAAAGCGGACGAATGGAAAGAAACGGAGTTAAAAATGGCAAATAAAAATCAACATTGTTCTTTTTGCGGTAAACCCAAGGAAGATACGCGCCGTCTTATCACCGGCCCAGACGGGGCTTGTATTTGCGACGAGTGCGTGGAAATCTGCAAGTCGATGGTAGACGAGTGGGAAACCGAAAAAGAGCCGCAAAAGGCAGTACCTTTGAAAAAGCCTGCCGAAATCAAGGCGGAACTCGACGAATATATCGTTGGGCAAGACAAGGCAAAACGCGTACTCTCGGTGGCGGTTTACAATCATTATAAACGTATCAACGCGACCGTTGGCAAAAAGAAAAAGGACGACGACGGAATTGAGATCGAAAAGAGCAACGTGCTTTTGCTCGGTCCTACGGGTAGCGGTAAGACGCTACTCGCGCGCACGCTTGCGAAAATTCTCAACGTGCCCTTTGCCACCTCCGATGCCACCACCCTCACCGAGGCAGGGTACGTGGGCGAGGACGTGGAAAATATCCTTTTGAAACTGATTCAGAACGCCGATTACGATATTGAACGCGCGCAACGCGGCATTATCTATATCGACGAAATTGATAAAATTTCCAGAAAGGGCGAAAACGTTTCCATCACCCGCGACGTTTCGGGCGAAGGCGTGCAACAGGCGCTTCTCAAAATTATTGAAAGCACCACGGCAAACGTGCCCCC
>JAZNEZ010000258.1:0-4220 GCA_045588875.1 Candidatus Scatosoma sp.
AATCCCAAAACCGCGACGCGTTGAAGATCAACGCCAAAATACACGTGGCGACGTACGCCAAAGCGTAACCGACGTAGCTTTTTTTGGCAAGTGGCAACATCAACGCAATACACGAGAGCAGATACCCCGTGAAAAGTAGAACCTCGGAGTATACCCCCACCGTCAAAAACACGGTCGCAATCGCGCAGGCAAGCGCCGATAACGCAATTTCGTAAGAAGAAATCTTTTTCATTTTTTTGCCTTATCTGCAACCGCAGCAAAGGCTGAACAGACAGTCTACGCAAAGATAGGTGTAGCAACAGGAAATACAGTCCGAACAAGCGTTACCGCCCATTTGCTCCCCGTCGTCAATCGGACGACTGTTGGGGTTGGAATAAGGATTTTGCGTTTGCTCAGCCGCCTGTCTTTGGTAGTCGTTTTTCGCGTTCATTTTCCCGTACGCATTTCTGTATTTCACGTTATCGGGGTCCATTTGCATAGCGATTTCGAGTTGTTTTTTACTGTCGTTCGTCCAGTTCTTTTTATAGAATACGACCGCTTGCAAATAGTGCCATTCCGCAGGACGTTCGTTGCAATCGTCCAGCTTATTCTGCGCCGCGGATAAATCGTTTTCTTTGAGCAGTTTTGCAATCTCCTCGAATACGCTTTCCCCGTCGGTGTTTTGACTTTTTTCCTTTCTTGCGGCAAGAATCTCGCGATACGCCGTATCGATTTTAGTCAGCATTTTCGCCGCCTCGTTCCCTGCCTCGCCGTCCAGCCAACGATCCTCGCTATATTTTGCTTTCAGCTCTTCGTAACGCGCCTTGATCTCCTCGTCCGTCGCACTCTCGCTTACTCCAAGCAACTCGTAATATTCCGTCATTTCCTGTTCTCCTATAAGTTCCTCTGTTTATATTATTCGCGACCAAAGGTTTATTATTTATTATTTATTCTTTTTACAACCTTTGCAATCGTTTTGCTCCATTACCTTTTTCGTCGTTGCAGGCAAACCGCGCAATAAAATATTGTCCGATAAATCCCGATTAAACTGAAAGGCGATCTGCGACAAATTCTCCCGAATATCGAAAAACAACGCGCGGAAGGCAAATTGCACCTCTTCGCCGCTCTTACCTTTCATAAGATCGGCTTTGCACTCCGCCCCATACGCCCGAATAAAGGGATTATACGCCCCTTTCTTTTTATCCTTGTCGTAATCGTCGAGCGCGTCGATTAAATATATCCATTTGCCCACCGCGTAGAAAAGATTGTGCGTAAATTCCGTCGCTTTTTCTTCCAGCGCAAGATCGGAAAACTCCGCGAGTAGTTTCGCCGTTGCGTCCGCCGCGCGGTCAATACTCTCCGTTTGCGACTTTTCCACCACGCTTTGCTCAGTTAAATTCCGCCGCACGATCTCCTCGATCTTAGGATATTGTTTTTTCGCCCGACGAAATCCCTTTTTGAAAAACAATTTCTTCACGCCGCCGCCGTCGCCGTCCGCCACGTCGTCCAAGCACTTATAATAGACAAGGAGGGTGTTGAGCGCGCCGAGCTGACGAGTCAGCTCGTCCACCTCCGCCATTTTCCGCGAACGGATACAATGGGTGGCACAATGCTGTTTTTCGATTTTTACGTCCACGCCCTTGATATTGTGCATAATCACGGAAAGAAAGGTGATATCGTAAGAAAGCCCCATACGCGCCGCGTGTCCGCAAACCTGTGCGATACCCTTACAAACGCCGCAATACATAGCGCGATAAAGAATATCGTCCTTGATATATAAATAGGGCGTATCCGTGCGAACGTAACCGAACATATCTCTCCTCTGCCAAATTTTTCTTACGCTTTTATTATACCACACCAAACGGCAAAACGCAAACGCAAAACCCCGTTTTCACGGGAAATCACGAAATCTTTCACCTGTCTGACAAATTTCGCGCCCTTTCTGCGTTTCACGGGAAACGGAATACGGGAAAACGCACCGTTTTCCCGTTTCTGAATCCTTTATTTACTTTTTCGCGTCGGGCACGGGCACGATCTCGCCGCCTACGAACCGCAAAATCAACTCGCTCATCTTTTTCAAATCGTTATCCACGACGCCCTTGAACCGCAAAGGACGGTAGCGCAGATCCAAAAGACATTTAGGCGGTTTCATTGCCGTGAGCAGATTCAAACGCTTAATGCCCTTAAAGCTGTCCTTTACGTCGTTACCCGAAAGCGCGTATAAAACGTCTTGGGGGAATTTATAGGGGTTTGCGGTCGAAAGCACGACGATGGGCGTTTCGTCCTTTTTCTTATCCTCCGTTTCCAACGACTTTTTATACTCGTTATACACGGCAAGCGCCACGCCCGTATGCGTGTCCATCGCATAGCCGTATTCGTCGAACACCTCGTACATTGCCTCCACGGTATCGTCCTCGCTCGCAAAGCCACCGAAGAACTCCTTATCGAGCACCGTTTTTTCCGCCTCGGTGATCGAATATTCCTTATTCTCGGCAAGATATCCCATACGGTCTGCCGTGAGCTTAGCGTTTCTGCCACTAATTTCAAAAAGCAACCGTTCAAGATTAGAAGATACCAAAATATCCATCGACGGGGACATTGTACGGTAGAAATTGCGCTTTACGTCGTAAACGCCCTTTTCGAAGAAATCGGCAAGCACTTTATTGCGGTTGGACGCACACACGAGCTTACGCACGGGCAAACCCATTTGCTTGGCGTACCAGCCTGCTAAAATATCCCCGAAATTACCCGTCGGCACGACGAAATCCACCTCGTCGCCCATTTCAATTTGATCGGACGTGCAAAGATCGAGATAAGCAGAGAAATAATAGGCGATCTGGGGCGCGAGCCGACCGAAATTGATGGAATTCGCGCTGGAAAGCCGCACGCCTTGTTTCGAAAGCTCGCCGTTAAATTCCTCGGACGCGAACAGATTTTTCACCGCGCGCTGACAATCGTCGAAATTGCCGCGTACCGCGGACACGAACACGTTGTTCCCGTCCTGTATACTCATCTGCAAGCGCTGCATTTTCGCAACGCCCTCGTCGGGATAGAACACCGCTACTTTCGTGCCCTTTACGTCGCGGAAACCTTCGAGCGCCGCTTTGCCCGTGTCGCCGCTCGTCGCCGCGAGAATGAGGATATCGTCCTTGATCCCCGTTACCTCGCAGCTCTTTTTGAGCAGGTACGGCAAAACGGTGAGCGCCATATCCTTAAACGCGCAAGTAGGGCCGTGGAAAAGCTCTAAAACGAACAGATTTCCGTCGATTTTAACGAGCGGCGCGGGATCGTCCCCTTGAAAGGTCGAATACGCCTTTTCGCAAACCTCTTTCAAAAAGTCCGCGCCCAAATCGTCGGCGAGGTATTTCCCCAAAATAAACGCCGCGCGTTCGGGGTAATTCATCTCCGACATCTTTTCCATTTCCTCGCGCGAAACGCTCGGAAATTTTTCGGGCACGAACAGTCCGCCGTTTTTGGCAAGACCTTGCACGATCGCTTGCGCGCCCGTTACCTTTTCACCGCCTCTTGTGCTTATGAAATACATATGTTACCTACCTTCGCCCCTATAAGGGCAAAAAAAGCCGAACGGAAACGACCGCTCGGCTGTCTTTCTCTCAAAGACGCCGTTCGTCCTTTCTATCAGGGCGCGGCGCGCGTTCCTTACAGATACTTCGTTACGAAGTCGGGAAGTTCCTCTTTTGCCGCGGAAACGCAAACGGTTACCACCAAGCTATTGCTCTTTGCCACCTTGTCAAGCATATAGAAGAATGCCGCAAGCTCCTGCACCGGTTTGCCTGCAATACGAACGAGCCCGTCAATAAATACGTACTCGTTGTCGTGGTTGCCTGCGATAACGCCCTTGACGAAACCGCAAAGGGCAGCCTCGCCTGCTATGTCGTATTCCGTCGTATCGATGAAACGTACTTCACGTTCCAGATCGTACATACCGCGCTTGTTATCGGTGATGAAAATCAAGTGTCCTTTCGCCGTTTCGACCGCCGCGTTCGCCGCGTCGATCATCATCTTGGTTTTACCCGTACCTTTTGCGCCGTAGATAATTTTAATCATAACAAATCCTCCCAGATTTTAGTAGTGCTTTCCCGAACTTTATATCGGGTTTATTATAGTTTACCATATTTTTCACATAATTTCAAGGGCTTGGCGCAAAATTTTTTGTCAAAAGCGAAAAAATTTTTAATTTTCTTGCATTTTTCGCCCCTTTTCCCAAAAAACGTTGGACT
>JAZNEZ010000259.1:0-6205 GCA_045588875.1 Candidatus Scatosoma sp.
GTTTCGCCGCCGTTCGTTTTATCCGACAACACGCGCAGTCTGCCCTTAGCTTTCACGATCTCCGTTTCCGCGTTTCCGTCGCGTACGGCAAGCCCTGCCGAGTCGTAGCCGCGGTATTCGAGCCGCGCCAAACCGTCCAACAACACGGGCGCGGCTTGGCGTTTGCCCGTAAATCCTACAATTCCACACATTTTCACTTCCTCGCTTTTATAATATTATTTTTCCCGTAAAAGTGGTACTACATTCGTCAAAACAAGAAAAACCGCAGAGGATATCCCCCTGCGAGTTTCAAAACGCGTTTTTATAATATTCAATTCTATCGCCCTCGTACACTTCCGCTACGTCGAAACGGGCGTTCGGCTCTTCGCCTGTCCGCGCGCCGTAATACGCGGCGATTTTATAATACCTCTTTTGCTTACCTCTATCCACAGCCTCGCGCGGTGCGCCGTACGTATCGCTTAACCGCGCTTTCACTTCTACAAACGCGAGCTCGTCGCCGTCCTGAGCGATAATATCCGCCTCTCCAAACGGCGTGCGGTAGTTGGTTTTGAGTATCGTAAAGCCCTGCTTTTTAAGATAGTCCGCGACGAGCTTTTCACTACGCCTGCCTAAAAGTTTTTTGTGAACGTCCTGCGGTGAATGGGGCATACGCCGTACTCCTTTATTCCTTGAATATGCGCCGCCGTGCCGTAGCCCTTGTTCTTTTCGAACGCGTAGTGGGGATACTGCTTGGCGTATTCGTCCATTAAATTATCCCGATAAACCTTGGCAATAATACTCGCCGCGCCGATGGAATAGGACAGCGCGTCGCCGTGGATTACGCTTTTTTGCGGCAACGATACGTCGATCGTCATATTTCCGTCGGTGAGTACCGTTTCGGGCGTGATTTTCAGCTCCTCTATCGCCCGTTTCATACCCACTTTCGTCGCCTCTAAAATATTGATTTCGTCTATGGTTTTCTCGTCGATCTCCACGATCGTATAGGCAATCGCCGTTTGTTTTATTTTTTCGGAGAGTTCCTCGCGCTTTTTCGCGGACAGTTTTTTGCTATCGTCTATCCCCTCGATAATCAGGCGTTCGTCAAGCGGCATAATCACCGCCGCGCAAACGACAGGCCCTGCAAGCGGACCTCTGCCCACTTCGTCCACGCCTGCGATATAGTTTACGCCTTGTGCCTGCAACGCCCGTTCTATGGATAATTTTTCTTCGGCATTCCAAATTTTTTTCATGCTTTCACCATTCAAAATCGGTAAAGTCGGCAGGCTTTTCCAGCGTAATTTTTCCGATTCTCCCTTTTCGGAAATCGTCTACGATCGCTTTCGCGCCGCGCTCGTAATCAAATTCACCGCCGCGGAAAATAAACCCTCTGCGCTTGCACACCGCCTCATACATTTTAAGGTTGTCCGAAAAATCCTCTATCCCATAACGCTCGGTTAAATACTGCGGATAGCTTTGCGCGAGCTCGCCCAAAAGTTCAAGCGCGATATCGTCCATATCCAAAATATCGTCGTTGACGCTACCGATATACGCAAGGTGTTTGGCAAGGCTTTGATCCTCGAACGAGGGGGGCATCGTCCCTGGGGTGTCGAGAAGATCGAACGCACCGCATCTAAGCCAGCGCACGTCACGCGTAACGCCTGCCTTATCCCCCGTTTTCGCGCGTTTCTGACCGCTGATCACGTTTACGAGGGTACTTTTGCCCGTGTTGGGAATCCCTGCCACCATAAAGCGGAACGTCCTGTTCAAGCCCTTTGCCTCTGCGCGCGCGCGTTTTTCCTCGGTGATCTCCGTCAGCTTTTGCCACACGAGCCGTTTTGCCGAGGGATTCGTTGCGTCGCATTTCACGCAATACTTGCCCTTACCTTCAAAGAGTTTTTGAAAGCCGTCCGTTTTCGTTGCATCGGCAAGGTCGGCTTTATTGAGAAGATATAAAACGGGCTTTTCCCCGAATATCTTTTTGAAATTTTTATTCACCGTGGCAATGGGCGCACGCGCGTCGAGTACGCAAATGATACCGTCGCAAAGGTCGCGCTTTTCTTCCATATCGCGCATAGCGCGCGTCATATGCCCTGGGAACCATTGTATTTTTTTCATACGTTCTCCTATTTGAGCAGATCGGGACGGCGTTTTTTCGTGAGCGCAATCGCTTGCTCGCGCCGCCACTGATCGATCTTGGCGTGGTTGCCACTGCGCAAAATTTCGGGTACGGGCAAACCACGGTATTCCTGCGGACGGGTGTACTGCGGATATTCCAAAAGGTTTTCCGAAAAGCTTTCGTCCACAAGCGACGATAAGCTGATCACGCCGTCCACGTACCGTGAAACGCAATCGGCAACTACCATTGCAGGCAATTCTCCACCTGTAAGCACGTAATCCCCGATAGAAATTTCCTCGTCGATAAACAGATCGATTGCGCGCTGATCTACTCCCTCGTAATGGCCGCAAAGCAAAATCAAGTGTTCGTAGCTAAGAAGTTCGAACACCTTTTGTTGTTTGAATACCTCACCCTTGGGCGACATATAGATCCTGCGCGCTTTATGCTCGGGGTCGAGCGTTTCAATCGCGCTACCGATCGGTTGGGGCATCATCACCATACCCGCGCCGCCGCCGAAAGGGTAATCGTCGCACTTTAAGTGTTTATCTTCCGTGTAATCACGAAGATTGACGATATTGATTTGAATTTTTCCGTCCTTTTGCGCTCTACCCAAAATACTTTCCTGCATAGCGGAAAACATTTCGGGAAACAAGGTTATAATGTCGATTTTCATTGTCTTTTATTTGAGATTGAGTTTTTTCTTCAACGTACGGAGTTCATACCACACGGAAAACGCGATCACGCCTGCGTATAAAAGTATCGTCAGCCAAGTGGCGATATGCTCGCCTGCCACGGTGGCATAAAAGAAGTCCAACATTCCCGTTTCCGCCGTGAGCGTGAATAACGTTTCTATCACGATAAAGGCTATATACGCAAAGAACACACGCCAAAAGATTTGGCTCTTTTTCTTGAATTTCTGTCCCCAACATTCCAACGCGCCGAAAACGCAGAAAACGCCCACGATACTCTCCGCGAACAGGATAATTTCCTCTATCGCGCTCAAAATATTCAAAAGAGGGTGTTGGGGAATAGTAGGAGTGATTTCTATATAGCCCAAATCAGCACCAATTTTTGCATACGCGAGGGCTATACTTACCGCGCTCGCCGCCATAGCGATTAGCGCCGTGATAATACCGTTCAAATGCTTGGCAAGCACGTGCTCTTCCATAGACGCAGGAATACTGAACGTTAAATACCCCTCGTCCTTGAAGAAGTTTTTATGATACCTGCTTAACGCCACGCCAAACGGGGTTACGATTACTCCCAAAATCGTGCAAATATAAAGACTGACGAGCAGTATGCCACTCATTAGCGAGGTCGTAGGGTATTCGACCGGTTCGTCGGTTAAGAAAGCTTCGAAATTACCGAACAGGCAGACAAACAAGGTCATAGCAAAGAGCACGATACCGGCAATGATCAGCGCAGGCAACGACGCTTTCCATTCGTATTTGAGTAATTTTTTGAGTACTCTACCGCGTACAAGGCGGAGCTTGCCCTTTTTATAATCAGTTTCGGGGAAGGGGGTGTTTACCACAGTCGTAGTCGTAGGCGTATCCAATTCCATTAAATCCATCTGAATACCTCCCTGAACAATTCGTCGATCGTTTTACCCTCGCGCTCCTTAATCGCGTTCGTTTCCCCTTGCAACACGATATTGCCCTCTTTAAGGAAAAGTATATAATCGAAATATTGCTCGATTTCCGAAATTAAATGGGTACTGATAATCATCGTCGAATTTTCGTTTTTATGCGACAAAATCGTTTGCAGTATGTAATCGCGCGCCGCAGGATCTACGCCTGCGATCGGCTCGTCGAGGATAAACAAACGGGCGTTGCGCGAAAGGGTGAGGATCAGCGCAAGCTTTTCTTTCGTGCCCTTGGACAGCGTTTTGATCTTTTTCGTTTCGTTTACGCCCAGCTCGCGGATCATTTGCAACGCTTTCGTTTTATCAAAATCAAGGAAAAAGTCCTCGAAATATTCCAGCTGTTGCATCACCGTGTAATCGTTGTTAAGCGAGTGCGCGTCCGACAAATACGAAACCATCGCTTTCGTTTCCACGCCGATTGCTTTATCCGCAATCCTCGCCTCGCCCGACGTGGGGGTGAGTAAGCCCGTAAGCAATTTAATCAACGTCGTGTTTCCGCTACCGTTCGGGCCTAACAAGCCCACGATCCCCATGTTCTCGGGGATTTGCAAATACAACTGATTCAACGCGCAGGTTGAATCGTAGTATTTTGTCAGACCGTTACATTCCACAATGTTTGCCATTTGTTTTCCTCCTTATCGTATTATAATATGCCGTCTACAAATTCTTTGGAATTGAAAAATTCCAAATCCTCCATCTTTTCGCCTACCCCTGCAAAGATCACGGGCAGAGAAAGCTCGGAAGAAAGCGAGAACACGAAACCTCCTTTCGCCGTGCCGTCTAACTTGGTGAGTACGATTCCGTCCAGTTCCACCGCCTCGTCGAACACGCGCGCTTGACTCACCGCGTTCTGACCCGTCGTGGCGTCGA
The DNA here is from genome assembly GCA_045588875.1 of Candidatus Scatosoma sp. Lineage (GTDB taxonomy): Bacteria > Bacillota > Clostridia > Christensenellales > Borkfalkiaceae > Scatosoma. The sequence goes on from JAZNEZ010000259.1 coordinate 4,611, forward strand.
GAACGAGCAATTTCATAAAGTCCGCCTCGGGGAATTCGCGCGTTACCACGCGATCCATTTTCCGAAGCTCGTTCATTAAATTTTCTTTCACGTGCAGTCGACCTGCCGTGTCGATCAAAAGCACGTCCGTCTTTTTCGCTTTTGCGGACGACACCGCGTCGAAGATGACCGCCGAGGGATCGCTCCCCTCCTCGTGCTTGACGATTCTAACTTTCGCACGCTCCGCCCAAATTGCAAGCTGTTCGCTCGCCGCCGCGCGGAAGGTGTCCGCAGCCGCAACGGTAACAGTTTTTCCTTTCGACAGGAAATAATGCGCGAGCTTTCCCACCGTCGTGGTCTTGCCCACGCCATTCACGCCCACGAGCATAATCACGCAGGGATACGAGGGCGGTTCGACTTCCGATTCTTCCAGCATTTCCGTGAGTACGTTTTTAAGCAAGCCCGTTACGTACGCTCCGTCTTTGAGCTTTTCCGCAATCGCCTGCGCTTTTACGCGCTCCACGACCTCCTCCGCCGTCGTTACCGATACGTCGGAGGAAATGAGTATCTCTTCCAGCTCCTCGTAAAACTCGTTGCCGAGCTTGTTTTTGGAAAACAGAACGCGGAGTTTTTCCGAAAGACTGTCTTTCGTCTTTTTCAGCGCTCCGAATAATTTACTGAATAATCCCATTTTATATTCTCCTAATAAACGATGCAAGACGCAAGCAAGGCAAGAAAGGCGCGGCTTTCCCAACGGGAGTTTACGAGTGGTAAACGAGCAAGGGAAAACGCAAGCCTGTCGTCGCATTGCGCCGCGGTTTCTTCGTTTATTCTACTGTGCCTGCGCCGAGCTTGCTTTCTACCTCTGCAAGTTTCACGGAAACTATTTTCGATACGCCCTTTTCCTGCATGGTAACGCCGAACAGGGAATCCGCCTGATTCATCGTCGGTTTTCTGTGCGTGATGACGATAAACTGCGTGTCGAGGGCGAATCTCTTTAAGTAGGAGGCAAATCTATCCACGTTCGCGTCGTCGAGCGCCGCCTCGATTTCGTCGAGTATGCAGAAAGGCATAGGACGGGATTTGAGAATCGCGAACAGAATCGCAATCGCCGTGAGCGCGCGTTCGCCACCCGAGAGCAGGGAAATTTTCGTAAGTTTTTTCCCGGGAGGGCACGCCACGATATCCACGCCTGCCGCAAGGGGATCTTCCCCGTCTACGTAGTCGATTTGGAGCTCCGCTTTACCGCCGCCGAAGAGTTCTTTGAACGTCGTTTTGAAGTTTTCGTTGATAAGGTCGAATCCCTCGTTGAAAATACGGAGCATCTCCGTGCGAATCTCGTCGAGCGCCGCTTGCAGATCGTCGATGGCTTTTTGCAAGTCGTCGCGCTGGGTGATCATATGATCACAGTGTTCTCTCTCGCTCGCGTATTCTTCCACTGCGTTGGGGTTGACGGGCCCGAGCATCGTGATCTTACGTTTTAACGCCGTGATCGTATCTGCCGCCGCTTTCACGTCGAAATCCGTTATACGCAGGGGCAGACAACTTTCGTAATCGAGCTCGTACGCCTCTTCTAATCTTGCGCGGAGATTTTCAAGATTAGTGTCGATCTTACT
>JAZNEZ010000260.1:0-1588 GCA_045588875.1 Candidatus Scatosoma sp.
CACGAAACCGTTTCATAGCTGCCGCTACGCAAACACGTGCAGACGAAACGGTTTAAGTCTTTATCGTCCTCTGCTACTAAAATTTTAATCATATCCGTTCACCGCCTTTACCACGATTATATACCTTTCCTATTTGGGAAACGTTTGTAAATTGTTAAAGTTTTGTAAATTTTATTCGTTTTCCGTTATTATCATATCATAAAGGACGGTTTTTGTCAATATTTTAGCGCGGCTCACAAAGCCGCGCTAAAAGGTTATTTTCCGTAATAAGCCCTCAAATACATTTCTTTGATCTCTTCCACGAGCGGATACCGAGGGTTTGCGCCCGTACATTGATCGTCGAACGCGTCGCGGCTCATTTTGTCGAGCGAGGACAAAAATTCCTCTTCCGTGGCTTTATCGCCGATCGCCTCTTTGATCGTTTTCGGTATTTGCAAAATGCTTTGTATCTCTTCGATTTTTCGGATAAAGCTATCCAAAAGTTCCTCGTCCGTTCCCCCCTCGCAACCGATCAATCTCGCCGCTCTTGCGTAGCGCGAGAGACAATCGGGATAGGCGTACTGCGGAAACGTGCCCATCTTTTTGGGGTTTGGCGAGGCGTTGAATTTAATCACTTCCACGATCAGCAGAGAATTTGCCATACCGTGCGGCAAATGCCACCGCGCGCCGAGCTTATGCGCCATAGAATGACAAAGCCCTAAAAAGGCGTTTGCAAACGCAATACCCGACATCGTCGCCGCATTCGCCACCTTTTCACGCGCCTCTATATCCCCTCTACCACGTTCAAACGCACGGGGCAGGTATTTGACGAGCAGGGATATCGCCTCGAATGCAAGCGCGTTCGTGTAATCGGACGCCACCACCGACGCCACCGCCTCGATCGCGTGCGAAAGGGCGTCGAAACCGGCGTACGCAGTCAATCGCGGAGGAATGTCCAGCATCAATTCCGCGTCGCAGATCGCCATCGTCGGCATCAGCTCGTAATCGGCGAGGGGATATTTTTCGCCCGTACGCTCGTCGGTGATGACCGCAAAGGGCGTAACCTCGCTCCCCGTGCCTGCCGTGGTGGGGATTGCCACGAACGTTGCCTTTTGCCCCATTCTCGGAAAGCCGAACACCCGTTTTCGGATATCCATAAATCGCATCGCAAGATCCTCGAATTGTACTTCGGGGTATTCGTACAACACCCACATAATCTTCGCCGCGTCCATCGGCGAGCCTCCGCCCACCGCAACGATTACGTCCGGCTCGAACGTACGCATACGTCTTGCGCCCTCTTTCGCGCAGGCAAGCGTGGGATCGGGCGTAACTTCGAAAAATTCCGTGTGCGTAATACCGAGCGCGTCCAGCTCGTCCGTTACCTTTTTACAAACGCCTGATTTATATAAAAACTCGTCCGTAACCACGAATGCGCGGCGTTTTTTATACACTGATTCCCCGAGCTCTGTGAGTGCGGTTTTTAAGCAACCGCGCTTGAAATAGAGCTTTTCGGGTACGCGCAACCACAGCATATTTTCCCTGCGCTCGGCAACTGTTTTCACGTTGATAAGTTCCTTAATCCCGACGTTTTCACACACGCTGTTGCCAC
>JAZNEZ010000261.1:0-6111 GCA_045588875.1 Candidatus Scatosoma sp.
CGGTCGAACTGCTCAAAACGGGCAACGCAGAGCTCTTATATACGATGAACGACACGATTGAGGAGATATATAAAATACAGCGCGAGGGCAAAGAAGAGGCGTACACGGCGATCGAAGAGGACGCGCAGATCATATATAAAAACTTCAACGCGGCGGTAACGATGGTGAAGAGTAACGAAAACGCGTTCGCGGATAAAACGACGAGCGAGGCGGTAAAGATATTCGTGCGGAATATATTCGACGCAAACGTACGTATCGTACTTGCCTACGGATTGGCATAAAAAAAACGGCTCAAAAAAGAGCCGTTTTTCTTTTACAAAATATTTTCAAGCGAAACGCGGTAGGATTGCGGTATATTTTCGCACATACCGATCAAAATCTCTATCTTCGGGATTGCGCTGTCATAATCGCGCACGTATAAATACCCAACCGCCTCGTAAAGCTGGTAATCGATTTCCTGAATAGCGGTGTGGGGTAGCCAAATATGGAGCGTTTTTTTCTAATTTTCCCAAAATTTTTCCGTTGCCGTACCGTCCTCATAGGTTACCTCGCCCGATTCCGTTTTATCGTATAACACGTTTAGCACCGCGCCGAACCGTTCAAACGTGTTTTTCACGCGCGTACCCTCGTAAAAGGAAACGCCGAGGAGTAGTCCAAGCGTTACAAAAATACTCGCTATCGTCCGTATCATTTTTTCACCTCACCAAAGCTGCTGTTGCCAGTCTAACTGAAAGACCTCGTATTTCTCGCCCTTTTGCTGAAAATATACCTTTCCGTTCCCGTCCACGGTCATCACGAGCACCTTTTTCAAATCCTTGCAACCGTGCTTTTTCAAAATGTCGAGATAATATTCCTTATTCTTTTTCGTCAGATCGATATTTTTTTTGTCAAATTTACCCTCGTCGATTAAAATGACGGGCAAGGAAGTTTGCATTTTTTCGTAATCGGGCTTGGGCAACGCCGAGAACGTACCCTCCGCCTCATAGAGCGCGTACTGTACGGCGTCGAGCGAAAAATACCCCTCCACGCGCAGACTTTCAATCAAGTCGGAAACGTCGAGATTGTTTTTCTTTAACTGCGTGTCGTCGATACCGTTCTTGTTGAGCACCACGCTGGGTATGCCGCTGACGACCGCTTTCGCCGCGTTGAAATTCAAATCGAGCAAACAGATAATCTGGTGTATCAAATAAATAGCGAGAATAGCGACGAGCCCGTATAAAAGGGGGATAGAATTGTCCGCCATCGGAATGCAGGCGAGATCTGCGATAATGAGGGTTATCACGAGCTCGTAAGGTTGCATTTCCCCGATCTGCCGTTTGCCCATCAACCGCATCACGATCAGCGTGGCAATAAAAATAATGATCGTTCTTATAAAGATAAGTCCCATATCGTAAGTTTGGTGAAAAACGGCAAAAATATACCTTTCAAACGCTTGCGTTTTTTAAGAGAATGGAGTATAATAACGTATATCAAGTTTAGAGTAGCCTTTGACGCGTAAAGTGTCGCCGAACGGGACGTTGTCGGTGAACGAAAGAAAAACGGGAATTTCGTAGTCGTTTTTCTGCGGTGTCAAGGCGCGTCCGCTATAAAACGGGGCATACAGGTATGCGTTAAATGCCTTTTTACCCACGCGCGGACCTCTTGAAAGGGAGGTTTTTTGTTTTATGTTTTTCGCCAAAGAGAAGTTCAAAAGGGTATTCTTTTCCCCCACGCTCGCCGATAAGAACGAAAGCCATAAGATCGCGTATATCGCGGTGATGACGGCGTTTGTCGTGGTGGCGAATATGTTTTTCGAGTTCAAGCTCGCGGAAACGCAATTTTCCCTCACGCTCGCAATTTCCGCATTGACGGGTATGATTATAGGGCCGCTGTTTGGATTTGTGGCCTGCTTTTTAGGGGATTTAGTTGGCTTTTTGTATAATTCGGCAGGGTTTGCGTATTTGCCGTGGATAGGAATTTCTATGGGCACGGTCGCCTTGATTTCGGGCTTAATCGTCGCAATTCCGCTGAAAATCAAAGGGGGCGCGTATATCAAACTCGGGCTGATTTCCCTCTTCACGTTCGCGCTTTGCACGGTGGCGATCAACACCACGGCGTTTTGGTTGTTGTATGCAAAAGGCGTGCCGTACGGGACGTATTTAATTTCCCGATTATTCGTGCAGGGGCAGATTTGGAACAGTCTTTTCAATTACGCGTTGCTCTTTATTTTCGTGCCCGTGCTCTCCAAGGTCAAAGCGCTCAAATTGCAACTGTCATAAAATTATGAAATCTTTGAAAAACCGTTGACATAAGTTGACGGTTTTTTGTTTTTATGTTATACTTATAACATAGACACTTTACGAAAAAAGGAGAAAGGTATGTATCCCGATAAAATATTCGGTTTATTTTATCTGTACGGACTGATGATCGCGATCGGCTTGCTCGCCGCGTTCGGCGTACTTTTTTACTACGGTAAAAAGAAAAAGATAGAAGAAAAATTTATCGATTTTATTTTTTATAACGGTATTATTTCGATTGCGGTAGGGTTTGGCGCGGCGGCGCTCTTTCAAGCGACGTATAACTATATCGAAAACCCCGAGAACGGCTTTAAGATAGGGGGTGGCATCACGTTTATCGGCGGTTTGATCGGCGGTATCATTTGTTTTCTCGCGATCTATTTCCTGCTCCGCAAACGGTATAAAACGCGTTTGACGGAAACGCTGTCTATGTTCCCTTGCGCGATTTTGATCGGGCACGCGTTCGGGCGTATCGGCTGTTTTTTTGCAGGCTGTTGTCACGGCAGGGAAACGGATAGCTGGCTGGGTGTGCAGTTTCCGAATATGTCCTCGCCCGTGCACCCCACGCAGCTTTACGAGGCGGCGTTCCTGTTTATTTTGTTCGGAATTTGTTTCTATCTTTTGATGAAAAAGGATTTCAAGCATAATTTAAGCGTGTATCTCGTGGCGTACGGTATTTTCCGTTTCCTCATTGAATATCTGCGTGGCGACGATCGCGGTCAATTTATCGCAGGGATATCCCCCTCGCAATTTTGGTCGGTGCTTATGGTGGTGGCAGGCGTCGTACTCTTTTTTGCGATGCGGTATTTGGAGAAAAGGAAGAAAGGGGAGAAAGTGATAGAAGAAACCGTTAAGGAGAACGAAGAATGAGAAATTTAACTTTGCTTACCGATTTATATCAACTGACGATGGGCTACGGCTTTTACCGTCAAAACAAGCACGAGGAAGAGGTAGTATTCGACCTGTTTTTCCGCAGAAATAAACTGATCACGTATTCGCTTGCGGCAGGTCTGGAACAGGCGATGGACTATCTTTTGAACTGGCACTTCGACGACGAAGATATCGCGTATCTGCGTTCTTTGCATCTGTTCGACGAGGGTTTTCTCGACTACCTCAAAAATATGAAATTCACGGGCGACGTATACGCAGTGAAAGAGGGCGAGCCAGTATTCCCGGGTGAGCCCATTCTCACGGTGAAAGCGCCCTTAATCCAAGCGCAGTTCGCGGAAACGGCGCTGCTCAACATTATCAATCACCAAACGCTGATTGCAACGAAGTCCTCGAAAATCTGTCGGGCTACGGCAGGGAAAGGCGTGGTTATGGAGTTTGGTCTGCGCCGTGCACAAGGACCGGACGCAGGGATTAGCGGTGCTCGCGCGGCGATTATCGGCGGTTGTTCGTCCACTTCCAACGTGATTGCAGGTCAGAAATTCGACGTACCCGTGGCAGGCACGATGGCGCATAGCTGGGTTATGGATTATCCGACCGAATACGACGCGTTCAAGGCGTACGCCGAGGCGTATCCCACCAACTGCCTACTGCTTGTGGACACCTACGACACGTTGCGTAGCGGCGTGCCCAACGCGATTAAAGTGTTTAAGGAATTGAAAGCCAAGGGTTATACGCCCAAAGGCATACGTTTGGACAGCGGCGATTTGGCATACCTTTCCAAAAAAGCGAGAAAAATGCTAGACGAGGCAGGCTTTCCCGAGGCACTCATCTGCGTTTCGGGGGATTTGGACGAGCGTTCGATCAACTCACTTATCCAACAGGGCGCGAAGATCGATTCGTGGGGGGTAGGTACGAGGTTAATCACTTCCGAGGACCTGCCTGCGCTCGGTGGGGTGTATAAGCTGTCGGCGGTAATCGGCAAGGACGGCTCTATCACGCCCAAGATCAAGCTTTCGGATAACACGGAAAAAATCACCAACCCGTCGTTTAAGAATTTGTATCGCTTGTACGATAAAGAAAACGGTATGGCGATTGCCGACCTTATCACTTTGCGCGACGAAACGGTAGACGAGAGCAAACCGCTCACCATTTTCCACCCTATTGAAACGTGGAAAAAACACGAGGTGGAAAATTTCCGCGCCGAGCCGCTGCTCCATACGATCGTGGAAAAGGGTAAGCTCGTGTATAAATTCCCGACCTTGAAAGAGGTGGCGGCATTCTCCAAATCGGAGCTTGGAAAGTTCTGGGAAGAGTATTTGCGTTTAGACGTGCCGCAGCTTTATAAAGTGGACTTATCCACGAAATTGCACGCCTTAAAGATCTCTATGATCGACGAAATCCACACGCGCGCAAAAAAGGAAAAGACGAATGAATAATACGATGGAAACCGAAAAGGGCTTAAAAGGCTCACGGCTTTGGGGGGTATTGCTGTTTTTGATCCTCGTGCTCATAGATCAGCTCACCAAGCTCGTTGCCGACGCCTATTTTTCCTCTGCGGACGCACCGAAAGAAATCGCAATCGTCGAGGGCTGGCTGTGGCTGCGTATCACCTATAACCGCGGCATTTCCTACGGTATGGGCGCAAATGCCCCCACTTGGGCGAAGATCGCGGTAATCGCGGCGACGGGCGTGATGATGCTTGCGCTTGCGATTTTGTATTGTAAGGTGGATAAACGCCGTAGCTGGATGAAAACCGCGCTCGTGTTTATCGTGGCAGGTGGCGTGGGAAACTTAATCGATCGCGTGTATTACCGCGTTTGGGATACGACGACGGTGTTTGGCGTACGCGATATGGTCGATTTAAGCAGATTCGGCTTTGCCGTTTGTAATTTTGCCGATTTCTTTATCACGGGCGGTGCGGTCTTGCTCGTGCTGGCGTTGTTTTTCTTTGACACGGACGCAATGTTTCCACAGGGTAAATATAAAAAATTAGCCAAAGAAAAAGAGGAAACAGAGAATGGATAAAAGGCTGTTTATCGCAGAACAACCTTATAAACGGCTCGACCTGTTTTTGAGCGAACAAACGGACGAATTTACCCGTTCACGCTTAAAAAAGCTCGTGGAAGACGGCAACGTCCTCGTAGGCGGTAAGCAGGTAAAAAAAGCGGGCGCGGATATTAAGACGGGCGATTGCGTCGAACTCACCGTTCCCGAAACGGCGGCGTATTCCATAGAGCCGGAAAATATACCGATTGATATCGTGTATCAAGATCACGATTTCGCCGTAGTGAATAAACCGCAGGGTATGACGGTCCACGTAGGCAACGGCACGACGAGTGGCACACTCGTAAACGCACTGCTGTTTGCTTTGGATAGTTTAAGTGGCGTGGGAGGGGTTTTGCGCCCTGGGATCGTGCACCGAATCGACAAGGACACGACGGGACTTTTGGTCGTCGCCAAAAACGATAAAGCGCACGTTTCGCTCGCCAAACAAATCGCGGAAAAGACTTGTAAACGAACGTATTTCGCTCTTTTAGAGGGCAACTTAAAAAAGGACGAAGGACGAATCGTAACGGATATCGGCAGACATCCCACCGATCGGCTGAAAATGTCGGTGTTGCCCGAGGGAAAAGGCAAAATCGCTATCACCGATTTTGAAGTGGTCGCCCACTTCGGCGCGGACTACACCCTTTGCAAATTCGAACTGCAAACGGGCAGAACGCACCAAATCCGCGTGCACGCCAAGCATATGGGACATCCCGTGGCAGGCGATCTCACGTACGGCTATAAAAAACAAAAACTCGGCGTAGAGGGACAGCTATTGCACGCGTGGCAACTCGAACTCACCCACCCCACGACGGGGGAGAGAATGCAATTCAACGCACCCCTGCCCCCCACCTTTCAAGAAATTTTAAGGAAACTTTGCAAACGCTACGACGTGAGC
>JAZNEZ010000262.1:0-3323 GCA_045588875.1 Candidatus Scatosoma sp.
GAGCGTTTCCGAAGAACTTTGTGCACTTTGCAATACCTGTGAGGCTACTGCTCCCACGCAAGCTCCCGTGGAAGAAGTAACGGCAGAAGAAACGGTGGAAACGGTTGAAGAAACGCCCGTAGAGGAAGTACCTGCGGAAGTTGCGGAAGAGGTTGAAAGCGAACCGAAAGCGGCAGGTGAGGAACTTGCGGTGTCGGCAGAGCCCGTGTTGGACGAATTGACCGATCAGCTCGTGGACGCGGAAACGGGGCTCGTCGTGCGCTTGAAGAAGAGCTTTACGGCAAAGATGAAACAGAGCGACGAAAAGGTGAAAGAGTATTACAGCGATATTAAAAACGAGCTGACGTCGTATAAGAAGATCAATTCCAACGTAAGCTGGCACGGCGACAGATTCAACTACGGTCGCGACACGATCGCGAAAGTGAATATTTGCGGTAAAACGCTTTGTTTCTATCTCGCGCTTGATCCCGAAGATCCCGAATACAAGACGACCGTTTACCATCAAAAGAACGTCGGTGGACAAAAAGCGTATGAAAACACGCCGTTTATGGTAAAAATCAAGAGCGACGCCGCGGCAAAGAAAGCGTTGCGTTTGGTGGGTTATCTTGCGGAAAAGCTCGGTGCGACGAAAGAAGAGAATTTTGAGGCGGTGAACTACGTGGACGAGTTTGCGTATGAAACCACGAAACAGCTCTTCGACGCAGGCTATATCAAAGCTACGAAAGAAAAGAAAGTCGAGCTTGACTTTTAACGGACGCGAAAGAAAAAACATATAAGAATAATGATAAGAGAGCTGATAATTCCATAATTTTCGGCTCTCTATTTTATGAGCGGAGCGCCGAGGAGAAAAACGAAAAGGTGAACGGAAAGGTGAACGGAAAGGTGAACGAAAAAAGAAAGGAAATGAAACCACGCAACGCGGACAAGCCGATTGCAAACAAAAAGACATCTACGCGAGCAAAGAAAAATCCCACGGGCACGGCGTTTGATTTAAGCGCTACGCCCTATTACGCAGTTCCCGAAGTAAAAGAGGAACGCGACGACGGTTGGAAAAAGGTTGAGCCGTCGAAAAAAATCCGTAATCCCAGAAGAGTACAGGTGGCAAAGTCGGGTAAAAAGAAAAAGCCCGTGAAGATCATATTTTTGGGCGGCGTGGGCGAAATTGGAAAGAATATGACGGCGCTTGAATACGGCAACGATATTATCGTCATTGACGCAGGGCTTACCTTCCCCAACGGCGAGGATATGCCAGGGATTGATTCCGTCGTGCCCGATATCACGTATTTAACGCAAAACAAAGACAAAATCCGCGGTGTGATACTCACGCACGGGCACGAGGACCATATCGGCGGCGTACCCTATTTAATGAAAGAGCTCAATTCCGATACGCCTATCTACGGCACGAAACTCACGCTGATGCTTACGGATAATAAATTACAGGAGCATCGCATACAGAACGTGTCGGAGCGCGTCGTAGAGGCAGGCGACCGTGTTTCCCTCGGTGTGTTCGAGGTGGAATTTATCAACGTCAACCACTCAATTTCGGGCGCGTGTGCACTCGCGATTCGTACGCCCGTAGGCTTGATTTATCATAGCGGCGATTTCAAGATCGACCTCACGCCCGTAGCAGGCGAGCCGATTGATTTTAGAAGAATTGCAGAGCTTGGGAACGAGGGTGTGCTTTTATATATGGGCGAATCGACGAACATTGAGCGCGCAGGATATACGATGAGCGAGGCGGTCGTGGGTACGACGCTCGATCATCTGTTCTCGGAAAATATCAACCGCAGAATTATCATTGCGACCTTTGCGTCCAACGTGCACCGTTTGCAACAGATCATCGATCTTGCAGTCAAATACCGCAGAAAGGTGGCGCTTTCGGGGCGAAGTATGTTCAAAGTCGTAGACGCGGCGGTGAAGATCGGGGAGCTGAAAATTCCCGAGGGTATACTCATTGACGTAGAAAAGACGAAAAACCTGTTCGACGGAGAGCTTTTAATTCTTTCAACAGGCTCGCAGGGTGAGCCGATGAGCGCGCTTACGCGTATGGCGTCGGGGGATTTCAATAAAGTTACGCTGGGTGAAAACGACACGATCATTATTTCCGCAAACCCGATCCCAGGGAACGAAAAAATGATCTACCGCGTGATCAACAACCTCTATAAAAAGGGCGCGCAGGTGGTTTACGAAAGCTTGGAAAAGATCCACGTTTCAGGGCACGCTTGTCAAGAAGAGCATAAAATTCTTCATTCCCTGTTAAACCCGAAATTCTTTATTCCCGTGCACGGCGAATATCGGCACTTAAAACGTCACGCACAGCTCGTGCAATCGCTTGGTATGCCCGAACGGAATACCTTGATTACGGAAATCGGAAATTGCGTGGAGCTGACCGATACGTCTTTACAACTTGGCGAAAACGTGCCGGCAGGTACGCGTTTAATCGACGGAGAGGGCTTTGAGGACTACGGCACGAGCGAGGTTATGAAAGACCGCTTGAAGATGTCCTCGGACGGTATTTTCTCCGTAGCGCTTGCGGTTACGGGCAACTACGTGGTTGGCGAGCCCGTCGTGGAATCGCACGGCTTTATGTATACAGATAACACGGGCACGGAAGAGGAATTAAAAACGTTCGTCGTTCGCGCAATAGAGGGCTACGATTATGAAAACGGCAACAAGCAGGAACTTGCGATGCACGTGCGTAAATCGCTGAAAAATTATTTCTATAAGACGACCAAACAATCGCCGCTCATTATCGTATCCGTTTTAGACGTTTAAGATAGGAAAAGCACGCAAAGGATAAAGAAATGCAATATACGGCATCGCTCGTAAAATTGAATATAGACGAAAAGCTTGCCGCACTTCGGGCGGACGCGCTTGCACGCGACATTCCCGTTGCGGACGAGGAAACGTTGAATTTTCTTTTATTGACGTTGGAAACGTGCCGACCGAAAGCGATTTTGGAAATCGGTACGGCGGTCGGGCTTTCGGGCGTGGCAATGCTACAAGCTTGTCCAACCGCTAAACTTACCACGATAGAACTCGAAGAGGAACGGTATTTAGAGGCGAAAGCGAATTTCGCCAAATTCGGCGTGGAAAAGCGCGTGAACGCGTATTTGGGCGACGCAGGCGAAATACTCTCTATGATGGACGGGCAATTCGATTTCGTGTTTTTAGACGGTCCGAAAGCGCAGTACGAAAAATATCTGTTCGATTTAAAACGGCTGATGAAAAAGGGTGCTATACTGTTTGCGGACGACGTGCTGTTATACGGCTGGGTGAGCGGTGAAGAACCGACGCCGCAAAAACGGCATTCGATCGTGGAC
>JAZNEZ010000263.1:0-2506 GCA_045588875.1 Candidatus Scatosoma sp.
CTCGGCGTTTTCGTCGATTATTCCCGTCTACTATTCAAGGATCGCAAGCGGCGAACGGCTTTGTGAAATTGAGGATTTGCCCTGTGAAACGATTGCAAAAGACGGCACGGTGAAAGTTGCCGTTTATGAAAATTTACAAAAGATAGACTTTGAAAACGTAGGATTTACTTACGGTCGCGAAAGCGTGCTGACGGGCGCAAACGCCAAGATTAAAAAGGGCGAGATCGTGTGCTTGACGGGCGCGTCGGGCGCAGGAAAAAGTACCCTTTTCAAGTTACTTTTGAACGTGTTTACGCCTACGGAGGGCGGCTTATATCTTTGCGATACGAATGGCACGACAAATGCATTGACGGCAGAGGCGCGCGGCTTGTTCGCTTACGTACCGCAGGGTAAATTTTTATTCTCAGGCACGATTTACGAAAATTTGACCTTCTTTTCCGACGAGGAAAAGCCGCAGGATATCGACGAGCGGATAAAAACTGCGTTAGAAACAGCTTGCGCGCAGTTCGTGTGGGATTTACCGCAAGGCTTGCAAACGCCTTTAACAGAGGGCGGTGGCGGACTTTCCGAGGGACAAACGCAACGGCTTGCCGTGGCGCGCGCAATACTTTCTGATCGAAAGATATTGCTTTTAGATGAGGCGACCTCCGCACTAGATAGCGAAACGGAAAAGAAGCTGTTGGAAAACGTACGTGCATTGAAAGATAAAACTTGTTTAATCGTAACCCACCGTCCTGCGGCGCTTGCGATCGCCGACAGGGTTTTGGCGGTAGAAAACGGAAAAATCGTAGAAAAATAATATATTTTCAAGCGGAAATCGATTGACGGTCTTTTATTTATCTGCTATAATATCAAGGTAATCGTTTGGAGGCGTAGCTCAGTTGGTTAGAGCGCTACCTTGACATGGTAGAGGTCGGAGGTTCGAGCCCTCTCGCGTCCACCAACGAAAAAACATACCCCACGTGTGGGTATGTTTTTTCGTTGGTGGCAAGGGAGATTGAAAAGAAACTTCGCATTATCGGAGGTTCGCGTGAGGAGCGAGACACACAAAACATAGTCGATGTACGACGGTTTGCGAGCGACGAAACTTTGGCGTAGCCAAATCCCTCTCGCGTCCACCAAAAAATGCACCCTTAACGGGTGCATTTTTCATGTGCAGCTTCTTTAATTTTTCGATCCGCGCAGAGAAAAGAGATAGTAGAACACAACGAAGAAAATAATATTCATCAGATAAATCACGGGAATTATCACAAACGCGAGTAATTGCTTGGGATCGGAAATTTGCGCCTTGCAGTAAACGGCAACCATGGTTGCGACGATCACGGTGATCACGAATACGACCGCCGCGGTGAGTATATACGAGGGGTGCTTACGCCGTCTTGCGCGAGGTCTGTATCCGCAAGCGTAAGCGATCGCGCAGGAAATAAACGTTATAAATCCAATAGCAAAGCCTACCGTGGGATAAATCGCGTTCACTCCGAGGAAATCCTTGATAAAGAACACGATCAAGCTTTCAAAGGCAATAATGCAGAAAATGATAAACGCCGATTTGAAAAGGGTAAGCCCAACATTATAACAGCCGTTTCCGCTTATGGGGGCGCGTTCAACTGCGACCGCTTTGTGTGCGTTTCCGTTGTCGCGGGCACCCATATTGCCTGCGGTGTTGAGCTTGATTCCCTCCGTTTGCGCCCGTTCGCGTAAATCGTTAAAGCCCGTTTCCGTGGGCGTAGGGGTAGGGGAATAGTAGTTGGAATATTGCGGGTTGTTGTAGCCGTACGCATATTCGTTAGGATTTGCATACGTCGCCGTATATTGACGGGAACGGAATTCGCGAACGGCGCTGTTGAGATCGTTTTCTCTACGGGAAAGATCGAGCTCGCGTTCGCGCAGATCGTTCATTTGACGTTGGAACGTAGCAGATTCCTCGGCGGCGCGCTCCTGCATTTCCTTTTGCAGTTTTTCCGCGTTTTCTTTTTCTTGCTGGAATTTCGTTTTTCTTTCTTCTAATTCCGATTTTTCAAGCTCTAAAACGCGCACGCGTTCCTCGTATTGTTGCTGCTCCACGCGCAAAGCGGAGCGTTCGGCATCTAATTTTTCAAGATTTTCATTATACAGTTTCACTTGCGCGTTATACGAGCTCAATTTATCCGCAAAATCAAATTGTTGCGCGGCAAGCGCGTTTTTGCGTGCAATAAAATCAAGCTGCTGTTGATTATAAACGCTTTGACGGGCAGAAAGCTCTTTTTGCTGTTGTTGTAATACGATCAATTCTTCCTGCAATTTATGATTACTGCGCAAAAGCTCGGTTTCCCGTGCTTGCAGATCGTCGCGCAGACGCTCGATTTCTTCCGTGGACGCGTTCGTTTGCGACGCCTTATCGTCCATAGACCGCCGTTCTTCTTCCAGTGCGTATTCCCGTTGTGTTACGTCGTAGGTCTGGCGGTCGATTTCCGCGCGTTCCGCTTGTAACGCCTCACGCATACCGTTCAACTCGTCGCGCTCCTTT
>JAZNEZ010000264.1:0-6259 GCA_045588875.1 Candidatus Scatosoma sp.
AAGGACGGCTTTTTTACGCACTTTATAAATGAAAACAGTTCGATTTTATGGGTTCCAAAATCGAACTGTTTTCATCTGGTGGACGATCAGGGACTCGAACCCTGGGCCCATTGATTAAGAGTCAATTGCTCTACCAGCTGAGCTAATCGTCCATATTACGACTTATGGTGGAGATAAGCGGATTCGAACCGCTGGCCTCCTCGTTGCGAACGAGGCGCTCTACCAACTGAGCCATATCCCCACAAGCATTAACTATTATATACTTTTCTTTTATATTTGTCAACGATTTTTTACTATATTCTTTTATATTTTTTCAAAAATTTTCATTAAGAAATCGCCTGTTTATCACAGGCGATTTTGCTAGTTATTTTTACTTTTCAATGATCAAATTTTCAAAGCGGAAAGTACGGCAATCCACCAAGCCACGGTTGGTAAGTCTGGTTTCCGGCAAGCAGGCAAGAGGGATCAGCGCCATCGTCATAAACGGCGAGGGGAGCGTGCAACCCATTTCCTCCCAAGCCTTTTCCAAAACAGAAACTTTCTTGCTCATTTCTTCCAGCGGTTCGTCGCTCATAAGCCCTGCGATCGGCAATGGAACAATTCCGAGAATTTTTCCCTCTGCCACCGCAACCATACCGCCACCACATTCAATCAAAGTGTTTGCGGCAAGCGCCATATCCTCGTCGTTCGTGCCCACCACGAGCAGGTTGTGCGCGTCGTGTGCAACCGTTTGCGCTAGCGCGCCTTTTTTAATGCCGAAACCTTTCACAAAGCCGTAACCGACCGTGCCCGTTTCGTGATGACGCTCAAACACCGCCACTTTCAAAATATCACGGGAAACGTCCGCTTGTAAACGTCCGTTTTCAACTGACATTTCCATATGCCGATCGTAAGTTCCGACGCGTGCAGGTATCACTTCCATAACGTGAACGTTCACCGTTTTTGCGTCGGTATTCGTTTCAATCACAAACGCCGATTTATCCATTTTATTCAAATGCACCGAGCGGCGCGCCTTTTCGGGATAAGAATAGGGGGCAAACGCTTTGATCGTTTTGCCATTCTTTGCGACGAGCTCACCGTTAATAAACGTTTCGCTGACGCGGCAATTTTGCAAATCGTCAATAAGTACCATATCCGCGCATTTAGAAGGTGTGATCGAGCCCATTTCGTGGTCAATTTGAAAACATTGCGCCACGTTGATCGTAACCATTTGAATAGCCGTAACGGGATCAATACCTTCCTCGATTGCACGTTTAACGATATAATCAAGATGCCCTTTTTCTTGTAAGGTGTTGGGGTGCGTGTCATCGGAAATAAGACAAGCAAAACGCGAATCCACCTCGTGGCGAGTGATTGCCTTTGCCACCTCTTTCAGATCGTGCCAAGCCGAGCCCTCGCGGAGCATTGCGTACATACCAAGTCGCATTTTCGCAAGTGCGTCCTCTTCGCGCGTGGATTCGTGGCAACAGCGCACACCCGAGGCGATATAAGCGTTCAAACCTTGCTCCGTTTCAGGCAAAGAATAATGCCCCGTAGCGATCTTACCTGCTTTAAGCGTTTCACCCACGATCGCGTGCGTGCGCTCGTCTGCGCCCAAAATTCCAGGGAAATTCATCATTTCACCAAGCCCCACGCACGAATCCCAAAGCATCGTTTCCGCGACGTCGTCAGGTCCGATATTTGCGCCCGTGTCCTCGAACCCAGGGACGGCAGGTACGCAAGAGGGGGTGGTGAGCATCGCTTTGAGCGGTGTGCGTTTCGCGTCTTCAAGCATATATTTCACGCCGTCCAAGCCAAGCACGTTACAAATTTCGTGCGGATCCATAAATATACCGCTCGTTCCGTGCGCGATTACGGCTTTTGCGTATTCGCCGACGGTCAACATAGAGGACTCCACGTGGATATGTCCGTCCATAAACGCGGGGGCGAGGTATTTACCCGTCGCGTCGATTACCTGCGTATTTTCACCGATACAGTGCTTGCAATCGCCTACCATAGCAATTCTGCCTTGGGCAACGGCGACGTCGATATTTTCGAGTATTTCGTGCGTACAGACATTGATAAGCTTTGCGTTCGTGATAACGAGCTCGGCTTTTTCAATGCCTGCCGCAACTTTAACGAGCGTTTGCGAACATTCCCAAAGTGGCGTTTTACAAAACGTGTTGATCATATATGTACCCCTTATATATTTATTTGAGATCGGGAAGATCGAATTTGTTTTCAAGGAAACGCTTTACGTCGTAATCCTGACGGTAGATAAGATAGGTCGTAACGTTGGGCGCGGTGAAATCGATCAAAGAAACTTCTTCCAACGCTCCCTCGTCGAGCTTGTCTTTGACTAATTTATAAGGCAAGAAAGAGTAGCCCAGCCCGTTTTCAAGATAGGGCAACAACTTCGAAGAGTTGTCCACGTCCAAACGGTACACGTGATTTTTAGGGAACAGCGAACGGATAAACACGCCTGCCTCGCTCAACGTAAAATCGCACAATAAGTAGGGCAACTTTGCAAGCTGTTCTTTCGTGATCCCGTTCGGGTACGCGTTTTTACCCTTTCCGCAAACGAGCGCCACGCGATCGACATCGTAGACGTCGCAGGCGTAGCCCAACCGCTTTAAGGGTACGGCGGAAAAGACCATATCGAGCATATTATCTTGGAGCTGTTGAATGAGATCCAACGAATGCCCGAGCATTACTTTAATAGACGTAATGGAATTGTCTTTCAGACAGTTGTCCACGAGCGGTTTTACGTACGTTTCGTAGGTGGCGTTGATCGCGCCGATACAGAATTTACGGCTATGCGAGGACAACGCGTTCATTTCCTCGATAGAGGAGTCCTGTAATTCCAAAATACGCTCTGCGTAGCGGAGGAAAATTTCACCTGCCTCCGTCAACGCAACCGTTTTCGAGCCGCGCGTAAACAGACGTTTTCCCACTTCCTTTTCAAGTTCGCTGATACGGTTGGTAACCGTCGATTGCGCAATGAAAAGCTGTTCTGCCGCCAAAGTAAAATTCTTTACCTTGGATAAAAAGATAAATGTTTTGAGTTCTTCCGTATTCATAGAAAAAATTGATTATCCTTATCGGTTTTATCTATTGATTTAATTATAACGCTTGTAAAATAAAAAAGCAACTAAAAAGGCGCGTATATGTGAAAAAATACAAATTTTTTCCTGTTTCCGTATTATATTCGTGCGTAAGATTGACAAAAAGGCGGAAAAAGAGTATACTTATAAAAAAATAAGGTTGAAAAGCATATGCAAATAGAAGAAATCGCAAAAAAAGTGCAGGAAATTAAAGCGGAGCTTGCAAAGGGCAACGCTTTTGGGGAAAAGGTGGCTTTGGTAGCCGCAACCAAGATGCAAACAGCGGAAACGATCAACGTGGCGATTCAAGCAGGGGTGGACGCGGTCGCGGAAAATAAAGCGCAGGAATTCCGTGATAAAAACGCGTTTGTATTGCCCTGTCCTCGGCATTTTATCGGACACTTGCAAACGAATAAGCTCAAATACCTCGTGGGGAACGTGGAGCTTTTCCATTCCTGCGATCGCGACGAGTTGGCAAACGAAATTGCACGGCTTTCTTTGAAAAAGCAGATTGTTTCTAACGTACTTATACAAATCAATATTGGGAACGAGGAAACGAAAGGGGGATATCCTTACGACGGCGCAAAGCAAGCGTTTTCTCGTCTTACGCAAACGGACGGCTTGTGCGTGAAAGGTTTTATGGCGATGTTGCCCGATTCAAACGATTCTAATTTACTCCGCGCGCTTACGCGGAAAATGCGTTCGCTGTTCGAATGGGCAAAAACGCAATCCAAGGACGTGGAATATCTGTCTATGGGTATGAGCGGCGATTATAAGCTGTGCGTGGAAGAGGGGAGCAATATGGTGCGTTTGGGCTCGACGATCTTCGGCGCGCGGAATTATTAAGGTGAGAATATGAATAACGATAATAACGGATATGCGCTGATAACGGGGGCGACGGGCGGTTTGGGTAAAGCGTTCGTGTTTGCTTTGGCAAAGCGCAAACGGAAATTGATTTTAATGGGCAGGAACGAAGAAAAACTACTTGCTCTGCAACGGGAATTGTTTGAAAAATATGCTCTTGACGACGTTTATATTTACGTCGCCGATCTTTCAAACGAGCAGGACAGGTATGCGTTGACGGAAAAAATTGCGGCGTCGGGCGTGGAAATCGGATTGCTCGTCAACGTGGCAGGGGCGGATATACAAAAAGAATTTGCCCTTTACACGCAGGAGAAAATAAGCTTTCAATGTCGTGTGAATTTCGAGTCGGCGGTATCTATGTGCCATCTTGCGATTAAGCACCGTGCCGAGCGTTTGGAGATTATCAATATATCCAGCGTTTCGGGTATATATCCTATGCCGTATTTCGCTATATACAGCGCAACGAAAGCCGCGCTCACTTCCTTTTCGAGTGCGCTTCGTGAGGAGCTCAAAGATAAAAACGCCGCGGTTACGGCGGTCTTGGCAGGCGCAATGCCTACGCGCGACGATATTAAAAAGCAGATCAAAGGGCAAGGGCTTTGGGGAAAACTTTCCGCAAAATCGCCCGAATGGGTGGCGGAATATTCCTTGAAAGCGGTAAAGAAAAACAAACGCAAAACGATCGCTGGGTTTTGGAATAAATTAATGCGTTTCAGTACGGCGCTTTTGCCGCAAAGCTGGAAATTACGCTTTATCGCAAAACGTTGGAGTAAAATTTCCAAAGACGCTTTTTGAAAAAAATAAAAATATACGCTCAAATCCTTGACAAATAGGGATTTTTCTTGTATAATCGATATAATGCATTATAAATGTGTGTTTAATCGAAAAAATAAAACAGAAAGGAGAATACTATGATCGAATTAAATCCTTCCAGTAATTTATTAGAACAAGACCCTTACGAATACGAATTGCAGGACGTGCCCGAGGCACAGTTATTCCGCGATATTTACCCGTACGACGAAATTCCCAAAACGCCGTTCAATCACCGTCGCGTGCCTATGAATATGCCCAAGGAGATTTGGCTCACGGACACGACCTTCCGCGACGGTCAACAGTCGCGCGCGCCGTACACGGCGAAACAGATCGTGGATATATACAAGCTGATTGCGCGTTTAGGCGGAGAGAAAGGACTGATCCGTCAAAGTGAATTTTTCGTGTATACGAAAAAGGACAGAGAGGCGATAGAAAAATGTATGGCGCTCGGATATAAATTCCCCGAGATCACCACGTGGATTCGCGCAAAGAAAGAGGATTTCGAGCTCGTACACGATATCGGGATCAAAGAAACGGGTATTCTCGTCAGCTGTTCCGATTATCATATTTTCAAAAAGTTGAATATGTCGCGTAAACAAGCTTATGACCATTATTTGTCGGTGATAAAGCAAGCGTTCGAGGCAGGAATTGCGCCTCGTTGTCATTTGGAGGACATCACGCGCGCGGATTTCTACGGTTTCGTCGTGCCGTTTGTCAACGCGGTTATCGAGCTTTCGCACGAGGCGAATATTCCCGTGCGTATCCGTATGTGCGATACGATGGGCTATGGTCTGCCGTACACGGGCACGGCGTTGCCTCGTAGCGTCCCTGGGATCGTTTACGGCTTGCACCACTATTCAGACGTAACCTCGGAAATGCTCGAATGGCACGGTCATAACGATTTCTATATGGGTGTTGCAAACGCGGTCAGCGCGTGGCTGTACGGCGCAAGCGGTATCAACTGTTCGCTCCTTGGTATCGGCGAGCGCACGGGCAACGTACCCTTGGAGGCGATGGTTATGCAATACGCGTCCCTTCGTGGCACGCTCGACGGTATGGATACGACGGCGATCACGGATATTGCGGAATATTTCCAAAAGGAGATCAAATATCCGATACCGCCTATGACACCTTTCGTCGGCAGTGCGTTCAATCTTACGCGAGCAGGCGTACACGCCGACGGTATGATGAAAGACGCGGAAATTTATAATATTTTCGATACGGAGAAGATATTAAAACGCCCTGCGGCAGTTTCCATTTCGAATACCTCGGGACTTGCGGGGATTGCCTACTGGATTAATAAGCATTATAATCTGCCCGAAGAAAAGCAGGTGGGGAAACAGGACTGGATCGTAAAGGAAATGAAAGAACAAATCGACGCGTTGTACGCCGACGGCAGAACGACGGTTATGGGCGAGGACGAGCTCGAAGAGCTTTTCCGCACCTATTGCAAGGACGCGCGCTGTAATTTGAATTGGTTTGATTTATAATAAAAAGAG
>JAZNEZ010000265.1:0-3700 GCA_045588875.1 Candidatus Scatosoma sp.
CACGCCACCCCTGCGGAATACAACCGCTCGACGGGGTTTGAGGCGGTAATTGGGTTTTTGCATTTGACGGGCAAAACGGCGCGTATTGAGGAATTATTATCCCTCACCGACGAGGAAACGCTCAAAGGACAAGCCGCGGAAAAAGTATATAAGCCGTAAAGAGGAAAGGATATGAAAACGGAAGGAAGAAACGCCGTTATCGAATTGTTGAAAACGGGCAAAAATATTGATAAAATCTTGCTCGAAAAGGGGGCGCAGGGCTCTGTTTCCCTCATTTTTGCGGAGGCGAGAAAACGTAATATTCGCGTGCAGTTCGTGGATAAACGGGCGCTCGATAAGGAAAGCGAAAGCAAACGCCACCAAGGGGTGATTGCGTTTACCACCGATTACGAGTATTTCGATATGGAGGATATAATCGCGACGAAAAAGAGTGAAAAGGGCGGCTTTATCGTTCTTTGCGACGGTATCGAGGACGTGCATAACCTTGGCAGTATTATCCGTGTGGCGGAGTGCGCCGGCGCGGACGGGGTGATTATTCCCAAATCGGGCAGCGCGTCCGTAACCGAAAGCGTGATACGTATTTCCGCAGGGGCGGCGGAGCATATGAAAGTGGCGAAAGTGCCCAACCTCAATCAAGCAATCGAAACGTTGCAAAAAAACGGCTATTGGGTGTACGCGCTCGAAGCCGGTGGCGAGGATATCTACGCCGAAAATTTCGACGGGAACGTGGCGCTCGTGGTCGGAGGTGAGGACAGCGGTGTGAAACGGCTCACGAAAGAAAAATGCGATAAGGTATTGTCTCTGCCCTTGCAGGGAAAAGTCAATTCCCTGAACGCCTCCGTTGCCCTCGGAATAGCTACTTACGAGGTTTTAAGAAAAAGATTATAAAAACGCGTATATGCGTCGAAATACGGCGTTAAGCTTGCGTTTTTTCTCGCTCGTTTACGACTTGTAAACTCCCGTCGAAAAAGCCGCGCTTGCCTTGTCTTTCTCGCATCTCCACGTTTTTGGATAAGAGGCATTTTAGTATATGAAAAACACCGACACGACAAAACGCAAGGACGAAGAGCTCGTCGCTTTGGCGCAGGACGGCGATCAAAAGGCGACGGAGGAACTCCTCGTGCGCTATCTCGATCTCGTCCGCTCCCTTTCGCGCGGTTTTTTTCTCGTCGGTGGGGAAACGGAGGACCTCATTCAAGAGGGTATGATCGGATTGTATCAGGCGATCGGCGAATACCGCAAAAAGCCGGAAAACGGCACGTTCAAAACGTTTGCGTATATTTGCGTGTATCGGCGTATCGTGGACGCGGTGA
This sequence comes from Candidatus Scatosoma sp., assembly GCA_045588875.1. Classification (GTDB taxonomy): domain Bacteria; phylum Bacillota; class Clostridia; order Christensenellales; family Borkfalkiaceae; genus Scatosoma. Next base: position 1,314 of record JAZNEZ010000265.1, read on the forward strand.
AAGCGTCGGCGCGCAAGAAGAACGAGCCTCTTAACACCAGCGTTTCCGCGCTTGAAAACGAGTTCGTTTCGGGTAGTCCTAGCCCCGAAGAGCTTATGATTTTAAGCGACGATCGCCGCGAGCTGAAACAGAAAATGAGCGGTGTGCTGTCCGATTTCGAATTTAAGATCGTCGTGATGTATATGGATGGTATGACCTGCGCGGAAATCTGCGAAACCACGGGTAAATCGATGAAGAGTATCGATAACGCCATTCAAAGAAGTAAGCGTAAATTGCAACAACTATTGAAAAAATAACGGAGGAACATACTATGGCGTATTTGGCACTGTATCGCGCTTTTCGCCCCACGAGCTTGGACGACGTGGTGCGCCAAGAGCATATCGTAACCGTGCTGAAAAATCAAATCGCGACGGGGAGAATCGGGCACGCGTATCTTTTCTGCGGTCCGCGCGGCACGGGTAAGACGAGTATTGCGAAAATTTTTGCGGCGTCGATCAACTGCGAAACGCCGATCAACGGCTCGCCGTGTGGAAAATGCGCCGCTTGTAAATCGCTCGCCGATCCCTCCAACCTCGATATTTCCGAAATCGACGCGGCGTCGAACAACGGCGTGGACGAAATGCGCGATCTGCGTGAAAAGGTGCAATATCCACCCGTGGCAGGCAGATATAAGGTATATATTATCGACGAGGTGCATATGCTTTCGACGGGCGCGTTCAACGCACTTTTGAAAACGCTCGAAGAACCGCCCCGACACGCGGTGTTTATCCTCGCGACGACCGAAGCGGCGAAAATTCCTGCGACCATTCTTTCGCGGTGTATGCGTTTCGATTTCAAGCTCATTCCCCAAAGCGACCTTGAACAACGGCTTAAATACGTACTTGACAGTATCGGAAAGACGTACGATAACGAGGCGGTGGCGGCGATTGCGCGCGCAGGGGCAGGGAGTGTGCGTGATATGCTCTCAATCGCGGATACCTGCGTTTCGTACGCGAGCGGAAAGCTGACGTATGCCGACGTTACCTCGGTTTTGGGCAGTGCGGACTTTTCGGGCGTGGCGGCGTTTTGCAAAGCGGCGCTCGCAGGGGACGCGAGTACGGCGTTTGAGAAAGCGGAGTCGTTTTTATCGGCAGGCAAGGGCGTGGGGACGCTCGTGAAAGACGTGATGAATTTCCTTAATTCCTGCACGGTGGCAAAAACCTGTCGCGACGGAAAACGTATTTTGGCGTTGCCCGAGGAATCGTATGCGATAGTGGAAGAGATTGCACGGAAAACGGACGGGCACAGATTGCTCCGCGCAACCGAAATTTTTGCGGAAGTGGAGCAGAATTTGAAGTATACCGCGTCGCCGCGTATCCTGTTTGAAACGGCGGTGCTCAAAGCGAGTATGCCACACACAGACTACGATATCGAATCGCTCCTCGCGCGTGTGGCAGCACTCGAAAAACGAATTGACAACGGCGATTTTTCCACGCCGAAAGTATCGGAAAAACCGAAAAACGACGGGGGCAGGGTTGAAGTGAAAGAGGAAACGTCGGAAACGTTCGTGCTACCCGAGCTAGACGTACCGCCCGACGAGAGTGAAACGGGAGGGAACGTATATTTCGATAGTAGTTTTGTTCCCGAAAAGCAAGAGTCTACCCCTGCGCCCGTGGCAAAACCGTTAAAGCCAGCGGTGAGTGGCGACGCGAAAAAGACTTTCGGCGCGTTCTTGCGGAGCTTACGAAATACGGGTAAAAACGGGGTGTTGTTCACGATCTGTATGGATTTAGACAGCGCGTACGAGGGGGAAACGTTCGTGTTATCCACGAAGAGCGATACCATCTATCGTTCGCTCGTCAAGCCCGAGCACTACGCGTTGATCGTGGGTGCGTTCGAGGCGATCGGGATCGGCGAATCGGGGTTTGCGGTGCGGTTGCAGGGCAAGCCGTTAGGCGATTTTAATAAAAAGCTGGACGAGATCAAGGAAACGTTCGGCGGCGTAAAAATTGAAGTCAAATAATCAATATTCGGAGGAAAAATAAAATGGCTGGATTCAAAGGCGGTAACAACAATATGCAAAATCTGATGCGTCAGGCACAGAAAATGCAAGAAGAAATGGAAGCAACACAGGCAGAATTGGATGCCAAACAGACCGAGCTGGATAATCTGGTTATCCTGCTGGGGGATCAGCAGACCACACTGGACGAGCAAAGCGTCACCCTGCAGGAGCAGCAGGTGATCATCATCGCCACGCAGACCCTGCTCACCGAACGGGAGGCAGAGTTGGCTTCTGCCAATCTGGAGTTGCAGAACAAGCAGATTGCGCTGGATGACGCCTCCTTGCTGCTTCAGCAGCAACAGCTTGCCCTGAGCAATCAGCAGCAGAAGCTGGACGACCTGGTGGG